>NZ_JBEXIL010000003.1:0-254940 GCF_040608555.1 Micromonospora sp. NPDC005172 | reverse complement strand
ATCGGGGCGGCGACCGGCCGCGCGCCGACGGCGGCGGCCCGCGCGGCGGCGGCGAGGGTCGGCAGGTCGTCCACACCGACCCGGAGCGCGCCACCGAACACGCCTGTGGCGTCGCCGTCGAGGGCTTCCAGCGGGCCGGCGTCGACCACCTGACCGCGCTCCTCGCGCACGGCCGTCCGTCCAGGCACCGGCGGATCGGTCAGGACCAACGCCACGGTCGGCCCGACCGGGCTGGTGGCGAGGTGCCGCAGGACGGCGGTGTGCGCCACCAGGTCGGTGCCGGTGATCAGCAGCGGACCGGTGGCCGTGTCGGCCAGCGCGGCCAACTCGTCCAGGGTGGCGGCGAAGCGCACCTCGGCCGCGCCGGCCCGGCGCAACTGGTCGGCGAGCCGGTCGGCCAGCGGCTCGCCGGTCGCGGTGGTCAGGCCCGCCGCGGTCGTTCCGCCGGCGAGCACGATCGCGAGCGTCACCGCGGGACCGCGGCGTGATACGCGTCGAGCGCCTCGGCGATGGTGCCGTCGAGCGTCAACCGGCCCGCGTCGAGGTACAACCCCCGACGGCAGAACCGGGTCAGGTCCTTTTCGTTGTGTGACACCAGCACGAGCGTGCGCCCCTCCCCGAGCAGACGGTCAATCGTCGCGTAACACTTCTTGCGGAACTCCGCGTCCCCGACCGCGGTCACCTCGTCCATCAGCAGGATCGGGTGCGGCAGGTGCGAGATGATCGCGAACCCCAGCCGTACCTTCATCCCCGACGAGTAGTGCCGCACCGACGTGTCGATGGCCCGTTCCACCTGCTCACCGGCGAACTCGACGATCTCGTCGAAGTGCCGCTTCAGGTAGCTCGTCGACAGCCCGTGCAGCCCGCCGACCAGGTGCAGGTTCTCCCGGCCGGTCAGGTCGTTGGAGAAACCGGCCGACAATTCCAGCAGCGGCGCCACCGCGCCGTGCACCCGGATGTCGCCCTCGTCCGGGATGAGCACCCCGGCGATCAGCCGCAGCAGGGTGCTCTTGCCGGTGCCGTTGCGGCCGATCACCCCCACGGTCTCGCCCGGCTCCACGGTGAACGACACGTCCCGCAGCGGCCAGAACTGACCCGGCAGCGCACCGCGCCCGCCCCGATGGATGAACAGCTCACGCAGCCGAAGCTGGCGGCGACGGTTGCGGACGAACCGGATGCCCAGCCCGTCCGCCTCGATGATCGGCGCGGCCACGTCAGAGCTCCTTGAGCACGGCGGGCTCCAACCGGCGGAACGACCACCAGCCGGCGGCCAGCACCAGCAGACTGCCGACGATCGTCGTGGCGAGCAGCCGGGCGTCCGGGAACTCGTCCGGGTACCAGATCGCGTGGTGCAGCTGGAAGATCCCCACCAGCGGGTTCAGCTCGTACAGCACCTTCAGCCAGTGCGGCAGGCCGGACTCCCGGACCAGGCTGAGCGGGTAGATGATCGGCGTGGCGTAGAAGAGCACCCGGATGATCAGCCGCATCAACCGTTCCACGTCGCGCATCAGCACGTTCCAGGCCGACAGCAGCAGTGCGAGCCCGATCAACAGGACCGCCTGCACGGCCACCGCCAGCGGCAGGGCGAGCAGCGACCAGCCGGGATGCACCCGCCCGTGCGCCGCGTAGATCACCGCGATGGCGGCGAGGATCGGCAGGCCGGCCGCGTACTCGGCGAACCGGCCGGTGACCCGGCCGATCGGAAAGACCTGACGCGGCACGTTCATGGTGGTGATCAGCCGGGACTGGCCGGTCAACGCGTTGGTGGCCTCGCTCAGCGCCGAACTGGTCCACATCCAGGCGAAGATGCCGGTGATGAGAAACAGCGGGTACGACCCGGCGGCCTCACCGAGATGCCGCCCGGTGTCGCGGGAGTAGAGCACGCCGAAGACGAACCAGTAGATCGCGCCCATGCCGAGCGGCTCGATCAACGACCAGAAGTAGCCCAGCACCGACTGCTGGTACTTGACCGCCAGATCACGCCTGACCAGGATGCGCAGCGAGTTGCGGTGCGACCACAGGGCCGCGACGCCAGAGGTCACCGCCGCCTCCCGCCTCCTGAAAACGGACGCCAGGTTAGCAGTCGGTGAACGAATGCCCCGAATCGACCGGCTTCAGCACTCGATCACGTTGACGGCCAGACCGCCACGCGCCGTCTCCTTGTACTTGACCTTCATGTCGGCGCCCGTCTCCCGCATGGTCTTGATGACCTTGTCCAACGACACCTTGTGCACCCCGTCGCCGCGCAGCGCCAGCCGGGCGGCCGTGATCGCCTTGATGCTAGCCACCGCGTTCCGCTCGATGCAGGGGATCTGGACCAGGCCACCCACCGGGTCACAGGTCAACCCGAGGTTGTGCTCCATCCCGATCTCAGCCGCGTTCTCCACCTGCTCCGGGGTGCCACCGAGCGCCTCGGCCAGCCCCGCCGCCGCCATCGAGCACGCCGAACCGACCTCACCCTGGCAGCCGACCTCCGCCCCGGAGATCGACGCGTTCTCCTTGAACAGCACCCCGATCGCACCGGCCGCCAACAGGAACCGCACCACCCCGTCGTCGTCGGCGCCGTCGACGAACCGGCTGTAGTAGTGCAGCACCGCCGGGATGATCCCCGCCGCGCCGTTCGTCGGGGCGGTCACCACCCGACCCCCGGCCGCGTTCTCCTCGTTCACCGCCAGGGCGAACAACGTCACCCAGTCCATGGCGTGCAGCGGATCGGGCGTCCCGGCGTCCGCCTCCAGGCCGCGCCGCAGCTCCGCCGCACGCCGCCGGACCTTCAGACCCCCCGGGAGTACGCCGTCCCGCTCGCAGCCACGCTGCACGCACTCCTGCATCACCCGCCAGATCTCCAGCAGGCCCGCCCGGATCTCCGCCTCACTGCGCCATGAGCGCTCGTTGGCCAGCATCACCTCGCTGATCGACAGCCCGGTGCGGGTGGTGACGTCGAGGAGCTGCGCCCCGGTCAGGAACGGGTACCGCACCCGCGTCGTGTCCGGCTTGATCTTGTCCGCGCCCGCCGCTGCCTCGTCCACCACGAAACCGCCACCGACGGAGTAGTAGGTGCGGGCCCTGACCTGCTCCCCGGCCGCGTCGAAGGCCACGAAGGTCATCCCATTCGGGTGATACGGCAGCGAACGGCGGCGGTGCAGCGTCAGGTCCCGATCCGGGTCGAAGTCGATCTCGTGCGCGTCGAGCAGGCTGATCCGCCGCTCGGCACGGATCCGCTCGACGCGAGGCCCGACGGTGTCCGTGTCGACCGTCTCCGGAGACTCGCCGGCCAGCCCCAGCAGCACCGCCGGCCCGCTGCCGTGCCCGTGCCCGGTGGCCCCCAACGAACCGAACAGCTCCGCCTGCACCCGCGCGGTGTCGGCGAGCAGGCCGTCGGCCTTGAGCCCGGCGACGAACGTACGCGCCGCCCGCATCGGCCCCACCGTGTGCGAACTGGACGGCCCGATGCCGACGCTGAAGAGGTCGAAAACACTGATCATGGCTGCGCTTCCTCGGCGTCCTCCCGTCGTACGGGAAATCGCCCGGTCGTGGCCGCCGGTCGGCAGCCCCGCTCGTGGCCGCCCGGTCGGGTGGCCGCCGGTCACCCGGGGTGTGGGTGCCCGACCTGTCAGCCTACCTGCCCTGCTCACCCCTTACCCGAGCACCGCAGCCCGGCTACCCGATCATGGCAGCGCGGCCATCCGACCGCCGACTGCCAGCCACCTCTCCGCCACCCGCCCGCAGCCCGCGATGACCCGCGCAGCCCGCGATGACCTGCACAGCCCGCAGTGACCCGCGCAGCCCGCGATGACCTGCACAGCCCGCAGTGACCTGCACAGCCCGCAATGAGGCGTGCAGCCCGCATGATCGCGCTCGAACCTGGTTGTAGTGGCCTCGGGAGCGGCCGGAAGCCACTACATCCAGGATCGAGCGCGATCTTGGCGCGGGCGCGGGCGCGGGCGCCGGGCGCCGGGCGCCGGGCGGGCGGGCGGGCGCCGGGCGGGCGGGCGCGGGGCGGGCGGGCGCGGGGCGCGGGAGCGGATGGGCCGGGCGGGCGCGGAGGCGTCGGACGGGGCCGCACGGGTAAGTACCTACGGGTCCACGGGTCGACGATCCTCCTCGGGACCGAGGGCAGGGTCGCCACCCCTTTCTACCGTGGATTGCAGACGCGGCGCACCGCCGCAGAGTGGGAGTACGACGATGAGTCGCAAACTGGTTCGACCCCGCCAGGGGCGCATGCTCGCCGGTGTCTGCGCCGGCCTCGGACAGCGGTTCGGCATGTCCGCCGGGATGGTTCGGCTGCTGTTCCTGCTGTCACTGCTGCTGCCCGGCACCCAGGTGATCGTCTACCTGATCCTCTGGGTCCTCATGCCCAACGAGGACCGCTACCTGGCCTCCACCGGCCACTAACCCACCCCTGCACGAGCCGGCCGCGGCGGGTCGAGCTGGCCGCAACTTCGGGGATACTGCTGCCTCCGGCGTCCACGAGGCAGCAGTATCCCCGAAGTTGTCCAGATCTTGGCGGCCACCCGGCGAGCGCGGCAGCTTGGCGAGCGCGGCAGACGTGACAGCGCCCGCTCCGATGATGGTCGGGGCGGGCGCTGTCGAGATGTCAGAGCGCCACGGGGCGCGCTGGTGTCGGGGTCAGGGGGCCGTGTACGTGACCGTCACCTGCTGGTAGCCCAGTGAGCGCAGCAGCCCCTCCAGCATCTTGCGGGTGTTCTCCTGGGCGCGGGCGGAGAGGCCGCTGTCCCGGGCGGCGGCGGTGATCCGCTCCTCGGCCAACTGGTAGACCTGCTGCTGCCGGTTGGGGTCGTTGCCGACCAGGTCACCGAGCCGGTTGAGCAGGCCGCGCTGCTCGGCGAAGACGTAGCTCTTCTCCATGTCGAGGTTGGTCTCGCCGAGCTGTGGAGCAGGCAGCTTGATCTCGACGGACTTGCCGTCGGCGGACTGCACGATGGCGCCCTCACCGATCTTGGTGAAGTCGACGTACGCCTCGACGCTGCCGGCCCCGACGAACAGCGTGCGTTCGTTGAGCAGGAAGTCCGGGACGTTACGCCGGTCGTTCTGGGTGTCGACCACGACCTGGAAGTTGCCTTCGGCGGCCACGTAGCGGCTCAGGTCCTGGATCGACTTGAGCAGTGGTGGCTGGCTGCGGTCGGTCTGCTCCTTGGCGAACGGGTTGCGGAAGTCCGGCAGGAAGCCGGTCACCTGCACGCCCAGGAGCACCACCACGGCCAGCGCGGCGGCGCCGAGCAGCAGGAGCAGCCCACGGGCCGCACCTCCACCCCCACCTCCGCCGCTCGGGGGCCCGTCGGTGCCACCCGGCCCGTCCGGAGTCGGGTCGGGTGTCCCGGCCGAGCGCTCCTTGAGGTCGTCGCCGGTCGGGTAACCGGGGAACTCCCTCGTGGGCTCGTTGATGCCAGCGTCGCGGGCCATCACACTCACCGTCCTCGTCAGACACGTCGTCTACCAATGACGGTACGGCCCCCGTACGACAGCCGCGCGGCGAGCGGCCGGAATGCGTAAACGGGCAGGTCAGGCGAAGGCGGAGAGTCCGGTGAGCCGCTGCCCGACGATCAGCTGGTGGATCTCCGACGTGCCCTCGTACGTCAGCACGCTCTCCAGGTTGTTCGCGTGCCGCAGCACCGGGTACTCACCGGAGACGCCGTTGGCGCCGAGGATGGTGCGGCACTGCCGGGCGATGGCCAGGGCCTCCCGCACGTTGTTCAGCTTGCCCACGCTCACCTGGTCGGGGCGCAGCCGGCCGGCGTCGGCGAGCCGCCCAAGGTGCAGCGCGAGCAGTTGCGCCTTCACCAGTTCGACGGCCATGTCGGCGAGCTTGGCCTGGGTGAGTTGGAACCCGGCGAGCGGTCGACCGAACTGGGTCCGGGTGGTGGCGTACGCCAGGGTGGTCTCCAGACAGTCGCGCGCCACCCCGACGGCCCCCCAGACGATGCCGTGGCGGGCCTCGGTCAGGCAGCTCAGCGGGGCCTTGAGCCCGACGGCCTCGGGCAGTTGGGCGTCGGCCGGGAGCCGGACGTCGTCGAGCACGATCTCGCCGGTCAGCGACGCGCGCAGCGACATCTTGCGGCGGATCTCCCGGGCCGTGACACCGGGCGTGTCCATGGGTACGGCGAAGCCGCGTACCCCGTCGTCGGTGCGCGCCCAGATCACCGCGACGTCCGCGATCGGCGCATTGGTGATCCACATCTTGCCGCCGGTGAGCACCCAGTCGTCGCCGTCGCGGCGGGCCCGGGTGGCCATGGACGCCGGGTCGGAGCCGTGGTCGGGCTCGGTGAGGCCGAAGCAGCCGATCGACTCGCCGGTGGCCATCGAGGGCAGCCAGCGCTGCTTCTGCTCCTCGCTGCCGTAGCGCCAGATGGCGTACATCGCCAACGAGCCCTGCACCGAGACGAGCGAGCGGACGCCGGAGTCGGCGGCCTCCAACTCCTGGCAGGCGAGCCCGTACGCGACGGCGGAGGCGCCCGCGCAGCCGTACCCGTTCAGGTGCATGCCGAGCAGCCCGAGCTTGCCGAACTCCCGGGCCAGCTCACGGGCCGGCACGCGACCCTCCTCGTACCAGTCGGCGACGTAGGGGCGGACCCGGTCGTCGACGAGTCGGCGGACGACGTCGCGGATCTGCCGCTCCTCCTCGGTGAGCGACGGGTCCAGGTCGAGCAGATCGAGGGCAGTCATGCCGTCACCTTAGTGAAGGCTCAGCCCGCGCCGCTCAGTCGACGGCCGCGCCGCTCAGTCGACGGCCGCGCCGCTCAGTCGACGGCCGCGTCGCTCAGTCGACGGGCTCGGAGAGCACCAGCACCCGGGCGTGGATCTGGTTGCGCTGTTGCAGGGCGGCGCGCAGCGCGCGGTGCAGCCCGTCCTCCAGGTAGAGGCCGCCGTTCCACTGCACGACGTGCGGGAAGAGGTCGCCGTAGAAGGTCGAGTCCTCGGCGAGGAGCTTGTCGAGCGCCAACTCGCGCTTGGTGGTGATCATCTGATCCAGGCGCAGCGGACGGGGCGGGATCTCCGCCCACTGCTTGAGCGTCAGGTTGTGCTCCGGGTAGGGACGCCCGTCCCGGACCGCTCTGAAGATCACGACGGCACGCTCCCCTCCCCGTGACCGGGCCGACCGACGGCGCCGAGCCGGGCCACGGCGGGCACCGCGCGGCGCGGCACCGATGACCGTGTCAGCCTAGCGGCCCCGCGCACGCGGCGTTCTGCTCCCTGATGTCAGTTTCGCCATCGCTCGTCCGATCCTCAACCCGACGAACGGGACACCGTGCTCAACTCCACCGGCCGCGCCGCACGACCTCGTCCACTCCGCGACGTCCACGACGCAACGACGGTGACCGATGGTCGGGTGCGCGGTAACCGATTGTGACGGCCCCGATGGGCTGGTAGTCCTCCGGTACGCCGAAGCTCTCCCGGTACACGGACAGCCGCTGCGGCGGAATGCCGAAGAAACACGCACCCAGCCCCTCGTCGACGGCGGTGAGCAGCATCAGCAGCGCGGCGAAGCCGGTGTCCACGTACCAGTAGGGCACCGGCCAGCGGTCCACCGAGCGGTCGGTCCAGCCCTTGTCGGGCTCGGCGTACCGGGTCAGGTAGGCCGACTCGTTGGCGTGCGGCACCACGATGAGCGGCGCGCGGCGCATGCCCGCCAGCCAGCGTTCCCGTCCACCGCCGTCCGGGGTGGTGGCCGCCCAGAACCGCTCCCGGTCGGCCGCCTCCTCCAGCACCAGGAAACCCCAGCCCTGGGCGAAGCCGGCCGACGGGGCGCGTACGGCGTGGTCGAGCAGCCGGTCCACCACGTCGGGCGGGACGGGACGGTCCGGGTCGTAGTTGCGGACCATCCGTCGACGGCGGACGACCTCGGCGAACTCCATCAGGCTCCGGGACGGATGCCCCAGGCACCCCGCCAGGTCGTGCCGGGCTTGAGCGCGAGCACGTCCTTGCCCGAGCGGAACGCGTCCGGCGGGCAGGTCATCGGCTCGATCGCCACCGACCGGCGGTGTCGCTCGCCGGTCAGCGCGTCGCCGGTGAAGACCTGCCACCAGCCGAACTCGGCGTCCGCCCAGATGCTCACCCCCGACGAGTCGTCCGGCGCGGCCAGGCTCACCGAGGAGCCGCCGTCGGCGTCGCGGACGACCTCGCCGAAGCACAGGTCCAGCTCGGCCTCGCCGATCCGCCGCGGGCTGGTCCAGTCGTACTCGGTGCCGGCCACCGGCGTCGCACCGACCGGCAGCAACCGCCCGTCCACCATGATCCGGGTACGCGCGGGCAGCCGCATGACCAGGTCGTCCACGGCGACGCCCGGCAGTTGCAGGTACGGGTGCACGGAGAAGCCGAACGGCGCGACCTCGGTGCCGATGTTCGTCACCTCGTGCTCGGCGCGCAGGCCGTCAGCGCTCACGCTCCACCGGCTGACCAGCCGCAGCGGCCACTCGTAGCCGGGCTGCGGCGGCAGGTCGTAGCCGAGGGTCACGGCGTCCGTGGACTGCTCCAACAGCCGCCACGGCACCCAGTTCACCAGCCCGTGGATGGCGACGTGCCGCCCCGGCTCGGTCAGCGCGAGTTGGCGCGTCCGGTCGCCGTACACGTAGCGCCCGTCGCGGATGCGGTTCGGCCAGGGCGCGAGCACCTGTCCGGCGCAGCCGGGGCAGACCTCGTCGACGCCGTACCCGTCGAGCAGGTCGACGCCGTCGTGCCGGTACGTCCGCAGCCCGCCGCCCACCTCCACGATGACGGCCTCGTGGCCCGCGGCGGCGATGGTCCACTGTGCGCCGGAGAAGGGGCGCTGCTCAGGGCTCTCCATGCCGGCGACCCTAACCGGTCACGACCGGTCGCCGCTCGACGCCGTCGTGGCCCGGTAGCGCAGCAGCGCCGGGAAGGCGACCGCGAGCACCACGACGAGCACCGCCGAGGCGAGCCCGCCGGCGACCCAGGCCACCCCGCCGCCGAATCCGGCGGCCATGGTGCCGGCCCGCAGGTCACCGAGGCGTGGGCCGCCGGCCACCACTACCGTGTTGACGCCCTGGAGCCGTCCGCGCATCCGGTCCGGCGCGTACACCAGCAGCATGGACTGGCGCAGCACTGCGCTGACCAGGTCGGCGGCGCCGGCCACGGCGAGCAGCAGGACCATCAGCCAGAGTTGCTGGGCCAGCCCGGCGGCGGCGATCGCGACACCCCAGCCGACCACCGCGGCGACCAGGCCGACCCCCTGCCGCCGGAGCCGACCGATCCAGCCGGAGGTCAGCCCGCCGATCATGGAGCCGATCGCGATGGCGCTGTAGAGCAGGCCGACCGTGCCACCCCCACCGAACCGCTCGTTCGCGATCTCCGGGAACAGGGCCCTCGGCATGGCCAGGATCATCGCGATCAGGTCCACGCCGAAGGAGAGCAGCAGGACGGGTGTGGTGGCCAGGTACCGGAACCCGTCGATCACGCTGGCCAGGCCGGCACGGTGGACCTGGCCGTCGGGGCTCGGCTCGGGCGGCAGCGCCGGCAGGCGCAGCGCGGCCCAGAGCATCGCCGTGAACAGCACCGCGTCCAGGCCGTACGCGATCGGCAGCACCACGTGTGTGTCCGACGAGGCGGCGAGGATCAGGCCGGCGGCGAGCGGGCCGGCGACCGACGCGGCGGTGAAGGTCGTGTAGTTCAGGGTGCTGGCGGCCGGGACGAGGTCGTCCGGGACGAGCCGGGGCAGCATGGCGCTGCGCGCCGGTGAGCTGATCGCGAAGGCCACCGACTGCACCGCCATCAGGGCCAGCAGCAGCACCGGACTACCCACGTCCAGCAGCGCCTGGACGAGCAGCCCGAGGGTGGATGCCCAGAGCAACAATGAGCCGCCGAGCAGCACGGCACGGCGGTCGCGGGCGTCGGCGACCGCGCCGCCCCAGAGCCCGAAGATCAGCAGGGGTACGAAGGCAGCCACGCCCAGCAGGCCCACCCAGAACGAGTCCCGGGTGAGGGCGTACATCTCCACGGGCACCGCGACCGCGGTGAACTGGAAGCCGAACATCGCCACGGTGTTGCCGAGCCACAACCGCCGGTACTCCGGGACGCGCAGCGGGCGGACGTCGATCGCCCAGCGGCGCGCACCGCGCGGCCGGGCCTCCTGCACACCGGTCATGGCGCCAACCGCTCGACGATCCAGTCGCCCGCGTCGGCGCGACGAAAGCGCAGGCGGTCGTGCAGCCGACCGGCCCGGCCCTGCCAGAACTCGACCGAGTCCGGCCGCACCCGCAGCCCACCCCAGTGCGGCGGAGGCGGGATGACATCCGCGTCGGCGTACCGCTCGGCCACCTCCCGGTAGCTCTCCTGGAGCGTGGCCCGGTCCGGCACCACCGACGACTGCGGGCTGGCCCACGCGCCCAACTGGGAGCCGCGTGGCCGGCTGGCGAAGTACGACTCGGTCACCGCCCGCTCGACCGGGGCGATCGAGCCGGCGACCACCACCTGCCGTTGCATGGGAAACCACGGAAAGACCAGGCTGGCGTGCGGGTTGTCGGACGCCTCGACACCCTTGCGGGACAGGTGGTTGGTGAAGAAGACGAAGCCCTCCGGGTCGTACCCCTTGAGCAGCACCGTCCGCCCACTCGGCCGGCCGGCGGCGTCGGCCGTGCCCACCACCATGGCGTTGGGTTCGGGTAGCCCGTGGGCCACCGCGTCGGCGAACCACCTGTCGAACTGGGTGTGCCAGTCGGCGGCCAGGTCGGATTCGGTCAGTCCCAGGTCCGCGGCGTACTCGTTACGCATCGCGGCCGGGGCAGGTGTGTCGCCCGTCACGTCCCCACTCCTTCTCGGCGTCCCGACCAGCGCCCTCCCGCGCTGGCCAGCCCGCTTCGCCCAGTCTCACCGACCGACGCGGAGAATGCGCGCCCTGAGATGTCGCGTGCAGCACAGTCGCACTGGGTCGCATATCCGGTTACGCAGCAGGCAAGATGTTCCGAACACATCCCTGAGGATCGCCTAAGGCGCTCGGCCGACCGGCCGGATCAGCTGTTCGGGCGTACCGACCAGATCCAGGAGAGCGACATGGCCGACTTCAAACCCGGTCTGGAGGGCGTCGTAGCCTTCGAGACCGAGATCGCCGAACCCGACCGCGAGGGTGGCGCGCTGCGCTATCGCGGGGTCGACATCGAGGATCTGATCGGCCAGGTCTCATTCGGCAATGTCTGGGCGCTGCTGGTCGACGGCCGGTTCGGGCCGGGCCTGCCGCCGGCGGAGCCGTTCCCGGTGCCGGTGCACTCCGGCGACATCCGGGTCGACGTGCAGTCGGCGGTCGCCATGCTGGCGCCGTACTGGGGCCTCAGCCAGCTGCTGGACATCTCCGACGAGCAGGCCCGCGAGGACCTGGCCCGGGTGTCGGTGACCGCGCTCTCCTTCGTCGCCCAGTCCGCTCGCGGCCTCGGTCTGCCGGCGGTGCCGCAGAAGGAGATCGACAAGGCGCAGACCATCGTCGAGCGGTTCATGAAGCGCTGGCGGGGCGAGCCGGACCCGCGGCACGTCAAGGCCGTCGACGCGTACTTCATCTCGGCCGCCGAGCACGGCCTGAACGCCTCCACCTTCACCGCGCGCATCGTGGCCTCCACCGGCGCGGACGCCGCGGCCTGCATCTCGTCGGGCATCGGCGCCCTCTCCGGCCCGCTGCACGGTGGCGCGCCGTCGCGCGTGCTCACCATGCTGGAGGCGGTGGAGCGCAGCGGCGACGCCGAGGGGTACGTCAAGGGCGTCCTCGACCGCGGCGAGCGGCTGATGGGCTTCGGCCACCGGGTCTACCGTGCCGAGGACCCGCGCGCCCGCGTGCTCCGGCGCACCGCCAAGGAGCTGGGCGCGCCGCGCTTCGAGATCGCCGAGGCGCTGGAGAAGGCCGCCCTGGCCGAGTTGCAGGCCCGCCGCCCGGACCGGGTGCTGGCCACCAACGTCGAGTTCTGGTCGGCCGTCGTGCTGGACTTCGCCGAGGTGCCGGCGCACATGTTCACGTCGATGTTCACCTGCGCGCGGATGGGCGGTTGGAGCGCGCACATCCTGGAGCAGAAGCGCCTCCAGCGGCTGGTCCGGCCGTCCGCCCGCTACGTGGGCCCGGAGACGCGCAAGCCGTCCGACGTCGAGGGCTGGGGCGCCGTCCAGCACGGCGTCTGAGCTGACAGCCAGGGGCCCCTGCCCGACGTTCCGCGTCGGGCAGGGGCCTTCTGCGTGTCCCGGCCCGGTCGGGCGTGACGGTGTGGCGAAGGACTCAGCCCGGCCGTCGGGACCCCGGCCGTCGCCGCCAAGCCCGGGTGCGAGGATGAGGGCCGGCAGTGTCGCCGGGCCCGCCCTCGCCCTTGCGGAAGGATCTTCAGAACCGTGGCTGACGCACCGATCATCCGGATTCCCGACGAGATCAAGCCCGCCGACGGCCGTTTCGGCTGCGGCCCGTCCAAGGTCCGTCCGGCGGCCGTGTCCGCGCTCGCCGAGGTGGCGACCAGCTACCTGGGTACGTCGCACCGGCAGAAGACGGTCCGCGACCAGGTGGCCCGGCTGCGCTCCGGGATCGCCGAGTTCTTCTCCCTGCCCGAGGGCTACGAGGTGGTGATCGGCAACGGCGGCACCACCGCGTTCTGGGAGGTCGCCACCTTCGGTCTGGTCCGCGACCGGGCGCAGTTCGCCAGCTTCGGCGAGTTCGGCGCGAAGTTCGCCAAGTCGGTCAAGGATGCGCCGTTCCTCGGTGAGCCGACGGTCCGCAAGGCCGACGCGGGCAGCGCCCCGGCCCTGGTGGCCGAGTCGGGGGTGGACGTCTACGCGACGCCCCAGAACGAGACCTCGACCGGCGTGGCCGTGCCGATCAGCCGGGTGGCCGGCGCGGACGAAGGTTCGCTGCTGCTGGTCGACGCCACCTCGGGCGCGGGTGGCCTGGACGTCAACGTCGGCGAGACCGACGTCTACTACTTCGCGCCGCAGAAGTGCTTCGGCTCCGACGGTGGCCTGTGGCTGGCCCTGATGTCGCCGGCCGCGCTGGACCGGGCCGCCGAGGTCAAGGCCTCCGGGCGCTACATCCCGGCCTTCCTCGACCTGGTCACCGCTATCGACAACTCGCGGCTCGAGCAGACCTACAACACCCCGGCGCTGGCCACGATCTTCCTGGCCGCCGAGCAGATCGACTGGATGAACGCGCAGGGTGGCCTGGCCTGGGCGGCGAAGCGCACGGCGGAGAGCGCCGCCACGGTGTACGGCTGGGCGGAGCGGTCCACGGTGGCCACGCCGTTCGTCACCGACCCGACGCTGCGGTCCAATGTGGTCGCGACCATCGACTTCGCCGACGGGGTCGACGCCACCGCCATCGCGAAGGCGCTGCGCGCCAACGGCATCGTCGACACCGAGCCCTACCGCAAGCTCGGCCGCAACCAGTTGCGGGTGGCGCTGTTCCCGGCCGTCGAGCCGGCCGATGTCGAGGCGCTGACCGCGTCCATCGACTACGTGGTCGAGCGCCTCTGAGCTTCGTCACGGTGGGTGTCCGTTGACGCCTCGATGGACACCCACCGTGATCATTGCCGCAGCTCAGTCACGACTTGCGGGGTGTCGCTGCCCCCACCCTGAGACAGATGCGCGTACGGTGGTCCGAGACGCCTGGGTGGCCGACTCGTGGCGTGCGGCCAGCGAAGCGGGACGGAGGCAACGCTATGCGCCCAGTACGCTTCGTCGCCCTCTCCGAGGACGGCCAGGCCCTGGTGCTCGCCGACGAGGTCGGGCGACTGCTCGCCCTGCCGATCGACGAGCGCATCGCCGGTGTGATGCACCCCGAGCCAGGTGCCCCGCCGCTCGCGGTGGCACCGACCGGCGTCGACCCGATTCCCTCGCTGTCCCCCCGGGACATCCAGGCCCGCATCCGTTCCGGTGAGTCGGCCGAGGACGTGGCCCGGATCGCCGGGGTGCCGGTCGACCGGGTCCTGCGCTACGCCGGCCCGGTGCTCCAGGAGCGGGCCATGCTCGCCCAGCACGCCCGTCGCACCCGCCTCAAGGGCGCGGAGAAGCCCACCCCGCTCGCCGAGGTGGTCAACGGTCGGCTGAGCCAGCACGGCATCGACACCGAGAAGATCTCCTGGGACGCGTACCGGCGCGACGACGGCACCTGGCGGATCATCGCCACCTGGCCGTCGGGCAAGGCCACCGCGCAGGCCATCTGGGACATGGACAAGGCCCGGCAGGTGGTCACGCCGCACGACGACATGGCGCAGTACCTGTGCGCCGAGCGGCCCACGCCGATCCTCGGTCAGGAGCCGGCACCGGAGCGGGGTGGGCACGGCCTGCCCGGTCCGTCGCGCGGTGAGCCGAGTCGTGGTGGGCACGGGTTGCCGGCGGCGTCCGAGCACCCGCGCTCGGGCCGCGATCCGATCCGGGCCGGCCGGGACGCGCTGCTCGCCTCACTGGACCGTCCACTCGGTGCCTCGTCGGGTCGCGGGCTCGAACCGCGTACGCCGGCGGCTCTGGCCGGGTCCGACGCGCCCCGGCAGCGGCCGGTCGGCGGCGGCGCTGCCGCGCTGCTCGGCGGCGGCCAGGGTTCCGCCTTCGACGACGACTCGGACGCGCCCAAGGAGGTCCCGGCCGTGCCGTCGCTGGCGGTGCTGCGGCCCCGCCGCACCGGAACGGCCGCCGCAGCGGCCGGTGGCGAGACCACCGACGCCAACGGCAAGCCGCGCAAGCGCCTGCCGAGCTGGGACGACGTGCTCTTCGGCAGCGGCCCGGCCGCCCGCGAGTCCTCCTGACGCTCCGCGTCGGCGGGCGGCTCACTGCTTGATCGACTCGGGTTCTCGGAAACCGCGCTGTCGGCGCGTGTCGGACACCCCGACTTTCGAGAACCCGAGTGGATCACGCCTCAGGCGGTGAGCAGATCGCCGAGCCGGTGACGCAGGTTCCGCGCTTCGCGGGCAGAGAACACCACTCGCTGGGTCGCTGTACGGTCGGCGACCGACAACACCACCACCGGTTCGGCTGGCGGACGACACGTCTGCGCCAGCGATACCGAGATGATCGACGCCTCTTGGCGGGGTGACTCGATCAGGAGGAAACGGGACCGATGTTCGCCACGAGCGTCGCAGCCCTTCCGATCACACCACTCTGGATGAGCGTTGGCCGCCAACAACCCGGTTGGGTATATGTGCACGTACCCGCAGGGCCGGTTCACATCTTCACCGAGGGGCGTAGCTGACGAGGTGAAGCCAGCCATGGCGATCGCGTCAGCCGTCGCCTGCGAATGAGCAGGGCAGACGTAGACCGCACCGTCCAGCGACCCGTCGCCCGATTCGCCGTCCACGCTGTAGACCTCAATACGGGTGGCTGCCGGTTCTGCGCAGTCGGCCAGTCGAAATGGTAGATCCGTCACGGGTTCCACCCTCCCCACGAGATGACGGCCCTGGAAGACTTCAAGCCTCAAACGCCAAACGGGACTTTACAGTACTTGGCCTACAAACAACAACATGTCCTTGGCCTACTTAAGAACCCAATATGTTTGGCCTAGATGGCCTCCAGCAAAGATGGCCAAGTGGATCTCGAAGGGGCTATGCGTGCACTGAGGGCCGCTGAAGAGGCGCTACCTCGAGCGGAGGAACAGGCTGCCCGCACCGCTCGGCAGATAAAGGCCGATGCTCGAACCACGGTCGAGCAGGCCCGTGCCGATCTGCACAGAACGATGGTGGCGGAGTACCGAGCCGGTGCCCGGCAAGTGGATCTCGTCAAGCGGACCGGCTACAGCCGCGAACGGGTCCGTCAGATCTTGAGGGCCGCCGGCATCGAGGCGGACTAAAGCAAGCTCAGGGGCACGATATTCCCACCGAGGCCGTTCACGCCGGCTCGCCGAGTCAGAGCGGCCAGGCGGCGAGCCGCTCGTAACGCGGGCGTCCCGACCTGGCCTGGCTGCGCATCAGCAGCAGCTCGGTCGCCGGCCACTCCGGTCCCTGGTAGTCGTCAAGCACGACCCGGTCGGCCTCGACATCAGCCTCGTCCATGCGGTCGCCGGGCCGCGCCAGATTCGCCGGGTCGACGAGCCGTACCCGGGCACCGGTGGCTGCCGCCGCGCCGACCCGCAGCCGCGCGACCTGCGCGCCAAGATGGTTGACCGCCTCCACGGGCGGATAGACCGCGACGAAGAGCCGCAACCGTCCGACCGTTCAGCGGTGCCGTTGCCGGTGCCCGGCCCGGGCAGCCGGCAGGGTCAGCCCGGCGGCGTGCAGCACGCCCTCGACGCGTACCCGCTCGATCTCCTGGTCGACGCCGGTCAGCTCGGCCAGATGCTCGGTGATCCCGAGGGCGCGGCAGGCCAGCCGGAGCCGATCGTCGTACGCCTGGACCACCGCGCCGTGCCAGACCATCGGTCGGCCGATGCCGCCGAGCCGCTGACCGCCGAGGCGGCGCAGGTCGGCGGCGAGCTGTTCCAGGGGACGACGGTCGGCGCTGTCGAACTCGCTGAGGTCGATGTCGCGGGTCAGCGATTCGGCTTCGATGGCCCGGTCGAGGCGGGCGATCGTGCGTCGCTCCCGCCGGCGCTCGCGCCACTCGGCCCAGCCGCAGACCACCCGGTCGAGAATCTCGTCGTAGCAGAAGAGCAGGGCGAACACCGCCGGGATGCTGGCCACGGCGAGGAACGCCAGGGCCAGCATCAGCGCGCGTCCGACTCCCACATATCGACGCTAAGCCCTGTCGTACCGCCTCGCCACCGATTTGGCCGCATCCGCGCTATCCGCCGATCGGGACTCCCGCCACGCGCTCGGGCCCCAGCCCAACTCGGCGGGGACCCGGGGCGCGCAGCTCAGCAGTCGGCGGAGGTGACGTAGAAGCGCGGCATGGGCAGCACACGGAAGCGCAGTCGCGCACCGGAGCGGCGCAGTTGCCAGGTGAGCGCGATCAGCGCGGTGGCCAGCGAGATCAGCCCGCCCATCCAGATGCTCGCGCCAGCGCCGAAGTGCTCGGCCACCCAGCCGATCAGCGGTGCGCCGACCGGGTTGGTGCCCAGGAACACCAGCACCCACAGGGCCATCACCCGTCCCCGGAACGCGGCGTCCACGCCGAGCTGGACACGCTGGTTGGCGGCCTGGGCGAAGAAGACCATGAAGAAGCCGGTGGGCACCAGCAGCGCCACGACCAGCCAGTACGTCGACGCGAAGCCGACCAGGGTACCGAAGCTGGCACAGCCGATCGCCGCGCCGAGCACCAGCCACACCGACGGGCGGCTCCGCCGGCCGGTGCCGCTGAGGGCGCCGCCCAGCGCGCCGACGGCAAGGGCGGTGCTGAACAGGCCGAAGGAGGCGGCGCCGGTGTTGAAGACCGTCTTGGCGAGCGCGGCCAGGGTGAGCTGGAAGTTGAACAGCGACATGCCGATCACCGACATCACCGCCATCGGCAGCAGCAGGTCGGGTCGCCGCCAGACGTACCGGAGGCCGTCGACGACCTTCGCGGACGCCCGCTCGTCACGCGGTAGGAGCGCGTCGCGCTGCAGTTCGGCGGTCCGCATCCGGACGACGTTGACCAGCGGCGCGATGGAGCTGACGGCGGTGAACAGGAAGACCGGGCCGACATCGAAGGCGGCGATGGCCAGACCGGCGACGGCCGGACCGACGATCCGGGCGGAGTTGAACACGGCGGCGTTCAGCGACAGCGCGTTGGGCAGCAGCGGCGTGCCGACCAGTTCGGAGACGAACGCCTGGCGGACCGGGGTCTCGACGGCGTTGGCGACGCCGAGCAGCGCGGCGAACGCGAAGACGTGCCAGAGCTGCACCAGGTCGGTGAGGACCAGCACGGACATCCCGAGCGCCAGCACCGTCCAGAAGGCGTTGGCGGCGAACAGCAGGACCCGCTTGTCGTACCGGTCGGCGAGGCGGCCGGAGAACAGGGTGAGCAGCAGCACCGGCGTGAACTGGCAGGCGGTGACCACGCCGAGCGCGGTCGCGGAGTTGTCGGAAAGCTCGAGGACGAGCCAGTCCTGGGCGATGAACATCATCCAGACGCCGATCAGTTTGATCAGCTGCCCGGAGGCGAAAAGGCGGTAGTTACGGACCTGTAGGGACTGGAACATCGTGCTCAGCTTGGCCTGCACTCTCGGTGCGCCTCCTCAAGGACGTACGCGTCATCGACAGGTGACGGCACGGCCCGGTGGCGCGGGCGCGGGCTCAGGCGCGAGCGAGCTGCTGGAGAATCTCGGCGGCCCTGTGCAGGGTCTCCCGTTCGTCCTCGTCGAGCGCGGCCAGCCGGTGGGCCAGCCATTCGTCGCGGGCCCGCTCGAACTGGTCGAGCACGGCCTGCCCTCCTTCGGTCGCCGCGAGGATGACCTGCCGGCCGTCGGTCGGATGGGGGGTCCGCCGCACGAGGCCACGGTCCTCCAACTTCGCGACGATCTTGGTCATCGTCGGTGGTTGCACCCGTTCGACCTCGGCCAGTTCCCGGGGCGTCATCCCGCCCGCCAGCCGCAGGCTGGTGAGCGCGGAGACCTGGGTGACCGTGAGGTCGCCGACCGGCCGGGCCCGTCGGACCCGCCGGTTGAGTCGGGTGATCGCATCTCGCAACTGGGGAGCCAGCTGCGCCGGTGGCACGCGTTCCGCCGTCACCGTCCGCTCCGTCACGTTAGTTAGCTTAACTAATGAGCCTGGCTAACGACATCCGTTATGACCAGGCTCACGAGGATGTTTGTGCTGCTCCGGGCGGGGAATCACGATCGACTCCCCGCCCGGACGCGTCTAGAGCACCAGCGACTCGATGGGCCCGCGCAGGAAGTACAGCACGAAGAGCACTGCCACCCCGTACAGCAGCGGGTGGATCTCCCGGGCCTTGCCCCGGGCCAGCTTGACCACCACGAAGGTGATCAGACCAGCGCCGATGCCGTTGGAGATCGAGTAGGTGAATGGCATCAGCACGATCGTGAGGAACGCCGGAATGGCGATCTCGTAGTCCGACCAGTCGATCGTCCGCACCGCGGTCATCATCAGGAAGCCGACCACCACCAGGGCCGTCGACGCCGCCTCGAACGGCACGATCACCACAAGCGGCGCCAGGAACATCGCCAGCAGGAAGAGGACGCCGGTGACCAGGCTGGCCACGCCGGTCCGGGCACCCTCCCCGACACCGGCGGCACTCTCGATGTACGACGTGTTGCTGGAGGTGCTGGCCGCACCACCGGCCGCCGCCGCGATCGAGTCGACCAGCAGGATCTCCTTGGCCTTCGGCGGGGTGCCCCGCTCGTCGAGCAGTCCACCCTCCTGACCGACCGCCACCATCGTGCCCATGGTGTCGAAGAAGTCCGTGATCAACAGGGTGAAGACGAACATCAGCACGACCACCCAGCCGGCCCGGCCCCACGAGTCGAGCACGTTGAACTTGCCGAGCAGCGACAGGTCCGGCACGTCCACCACCGTCTTGGGCAGCTCCGGCACGTTCAGTGCCCAGCCCTTCGGGTTGGGCTTCCCGTCCACGAACGACGGGCCGATGTTGCCGATCGCCTCGACGATGACGGCCAGCACCGTGGATGTCAGGATGCCGATCAGGATCGCGCCCTTCACCCGGCGCACCACCAGCACCAGCGTGAGCAGCAGGCCCAGGACGAAGACCAGCAGCGGCCAACTCACCAGCTTGCCGCCGATGCCCAGGCCGACCGGCACGGTGGTGTTCGCGACGTCCGGGATCCGGCGGACGAAGCCGGCGTCCACCAGGCCGATGATGGTCAGGAAGAGGCCGATGCCGACGCCGATCGCGGTCTTCATCTGGGTGGGCACCGCGCGGAACACCGCGGTCCGCAGACCGGTCAGCACCAGTACGGTGATGATCACGCCCTCGATCACCACGAGACCCATGGCATCGGCCCAGGTCATCTCGGGAGCGATCTCGTACGCCACCAGGGCGTTGACGCCCAGACCGGCGGCGAGCGCCAGCGGGAACCGGCCAACCACACCCATCAGGATGGTCATCAGGCCGGCGACCAGCGCGGTCGCCGCGGCCAGCGCCGGAATCGGAAGGGACTTGCCGTCACCGTCGACGGCACCGCCCAGGATCAACGGATTGAGCACCACGATGTACGCCATCGTGAAGAAGGTCGCCAGGCCACCTCGTACCTCACGACTCAACGTTGAGCCGCGGGCAGAGATCTCGAAGAACCGGTCGAAGCTGTTACGCGGTTGAGCGGGGTTGGGAGGTGTGTCGTTCTCGGGCGGCGCTACTGCCATGAGGACCTCGCAGGTGATCTTCCGGTTGTCGCGCGCATCGTCCCAGATCGCCGCCGGGCAGGGGAAGTGGATCGCGTACGCTTGCCCGATGCCGAACGACCAGCCACCGCGCCCCGCGCCGCTGGACCCGCCGATGGTGCCGTTCGCCGTCGCCGGCCTGATCGTGTGGGCAGTCGTCGGGCTGGTGCTGCTGGTGTTCTTCCGGGGCTGGCTGACCGAGCACCACCACGAGAACTGGCTCTGGACCTGCCTGGCCGGCTTCCTGTGGGGCTTCCCCGGCCTCGCCGCCATGATGCGTCACGACGCCAACCGACGCCGCCGCCGAGCGAGCTGAACGCGCCGACCGCCCGCGGTACGGGCGATCAGGAGTGCCCGTACGGCTCCGCCGGCTCCCCCGCCTCGACCGAACCCGGCGCACGGCTGACCGACATGGCCTCCATCGCGCTGTCGTCGTACACCGTCGGAAGGTCCTCGACCGCGGTCTCGGCGGCCTCGATCAGCGTCTCGGAGTGGGCGCCGCAACCGTGGTCGGCGCTCACCACCCGGCCGTCGTCCGGGGCGTAGAAGTTGCCGCACGCGCCGAACGCCTGCCGCATCGCCCCGGCCAACGGCAGGTAGAAGCCGCAGGTGCCGCAGCGGGCGGCTGCCGGGGCAGCGGCGGAGATGGCCGCCGACGGGCCGTGGTCGCCGTCGTACCAGCGCTGCGCCGCGTCGGTCCGGCCTTCCCGGGAGAGCACCCGTGCCCGACCGAGACCCAACTCCCAAGCCGTCTCCTCGACGGCCGGGTCGTCCGAGAGCAGATAGCCGGGGGCCAGCCGCTCGTCCTCCGGGGCGGTCGGCAGCAGGTCGCCCGGGCCGAGGTCACCCGGCTTGAGGCGCTCCTGCCAGGGCAGCCAGCCGGGAGCGAGCAGCGCGTCCGGGCCGGGCAGCAGCACCGTCTCGCAGATGGTCACCGTGCGGCTGCGCGAGACGCGGGTGACGGTGACCGCCCACCGCCAGCCGCGGTAGCCGGCCAGGCGGCATTCGAAGTAGTGGGTGACCAGCCGTTCACCCTCGGCGACGACCTGCAGGTGGTCGCCGACGTCGTCGGCTTCCACCTCGGTGATGCCAGCGCGGGCCACCTCGACGGCGGCGGCGCAGACCTGGTCAAGACGGGCGGCACGGGTGGAGACAGGCCTGGTCACCTAACCATTGTTCCCCATGCTCCCCGCAGGGGTGACAGGGACTCCCGGGGAACCTTTCGCCGTGAGTGGTGCGGCACACCTGGGTCACATGGGCGAGGATGGTGCACATGCCGCCGTACTCCCACTCCGGGCGATCCCTCCTCGGGCGGACCGTCGGCACCGGCATCCGGGCTATCCGCCTGCTCCTGCGCGGTTCGGTGGGCAGCGGCCGCTGGGTGACCCGTCGGGCCGGTCGGGCCCGGACGCGGGGCGCCGGCGGCGAGGTCGGCATGGTCCGCCTGTTCGATCTGCACGCCGTCTCCTGCGCCGGTGACACCCTGATCGCCATCGGCCTGGCCGGGACGATCTTCTTCAACGTGCCGCTGGGTGAGGCGCGCAGCAAGGTCGCGCTCTACCTGCTGGTGACCATGGTGCCGTTCGCGATGCTCGCGCCCGTGGTGGGGCCGCTGCTGGACCACTTCCGACACGGCCGGCGGTATGCGCTGGCCGCCACCATGCTCGGCCGGGCGTTCCTGGCCTGGCTGATCTCCGACTACATCCACGGCTTCGGGCTCTATCCGGCGGCGTTCGGTGTGCTCGCGCTGTCACGCGCGTACGGCGTGGCCCGCTCGGCGGCGGTGCCCCGGCTCTTACCGGAGGGGCTGGGCCTCTCCCAGGTGGGTGCGCGGGCCAGCGTCTACGGCACGGTGGCAGGCGCGCTGGTGGCGCCGATCGGGCTGGCCGCCTTCTGGTTCGGGCCGCAGTGGCCACTGCGCGTCGCGTCGGTGATCTTCCTGATCGGCATGGTGATCTCGCTGCGCCTGCCCCCGAAGGCGGACTCGGAGCCACCGGAGCGCGTCCCCCGCGCGCTGCGCGCGCTGAGCCGCCGCACGGACCGGCCGCTGGGCCGGGGCCGACCCGCCGGGCGGCTGGTGATCGCCACGCTGGTCAGCGCAGCGACCCTGCGCGCCCTGTACGGCTTCCTGCTGCTCTTTCTCGCCTTCGCCATCAAGAAGGGCGACCTGACCACCGACGTGTTCGGGCGGGACCTGGGCGCGGAGTGGGCGCTGGGACTGGTCGGCGGGGCGCTGGCCGTCGGCAGCTTCCTGGCGACGGCCGTCGGCACGCGGCTGCGCATCCACCGACCGACCGCCATCCAGTCCAGCAGCATGATCATCGTGGCAGGGGTGGCGGTGCTCGCCGTCATCCAGTTCTCGCTGCTGATGGTGGCCCTGCTCTGTCTGGTCACCGCGCTGGTCAGCGGGGTGGCCAAACTCGCCGTGGACGCCTCGATCCAGGAGCGCATCCCGGAGCGGCTTCGAGCCAGCTCGTTCGCCCACTCCGAGACGGTGCTCATGCTCGCCTTCGTCGTCGGCGGTGGGCTCGGGCTGGTGCCGTTCGACGGCCGGACCGGCATCGCGGTCGCCGCGGGCGTGGGCGTCGTGGCTGCCGTCCGGGGGGTACTGGTCGCCGCTCGGCTGCGTGCCGAGAAGCTGGCCGGCCGACCGCTGGGTGACGACGAACTGGTCGAGGACGAACCGACGGTAGAGCCCGAGCCGACGATCGAGCACGAGACCGTCGCGCCCGTCTCGCCGGCGCCACCCCGGGCCACCTCGCAACGGCACGAGGAACCGGGGCTCGCGCCACCGGGCTACCACATCTACCGCCCCTCCTCGTCGGTCGGCGGCCCGGGCGGGGGCGCGGACGACGAGACCCGCCGCGAGTCCCCCGGCTCACTCCCGTGACCGGCCTGCTGGTGGTGACCGCGGTTCCGGCCGAGGCGGACGCGGTGAGCGCCGGGCTGACCGCCACCACGATCACCGTCGCCCCGGTCGGGGTGGGCCCGGCAGTCGCGGGTGCCGCCACCGCACGGCTGCTGGCCCTGGCAGAGGCGGCCGGTCGCCCGTACCGCGCGGTGGTCAGCGCCGGCGTGGCCGGCGGCTTCACCGGGCGCGCGGCCGTCGGCGACACCGTGCTCGGCACCGCGAGCATCGCGGCCGACCTGGGCGCCGACTCACCGGACGGCTTCATCGGCATCGACGAGTTGGGCATGCCACCCGCGCTGCTCGGCTCGGGCAGCGTCGTACCGGTCGACGCGGTATTGCTGGCAACGCTGCGGGCCGCCCTGCCCACTGCCACGGTCGGCCCGGTGCTCACGGTCAGCACGGTCACCGGGACCGCCGCCGGCACCGAGGAGCTGCGCCGGCGGCATCCGGAGGCGGTGGCCGAGGCCATGGAGGGGTACGGGGTGGCAGTCGCCGCCGCACAGGCCGGAGTGCCCTTCGCCGAGCTGCGTACCATCTCCAACCCGATCGGCCCGCGCGACCGCGACGCCTGGCGGCTGCGCGAGGCACTCAGCGCGCTGACGAAGGCGGCTCGGGCGCTGCGCTGACCCCGGGCACACCTCGGACGTCGAGGGCCGCACCCCCGTCTGTGGATAACCCTGTGGACAACCTCCACGCTGCTGTGGGTATCCCCCTACGTCGATCCTGTCGAGCTGCCCATGATTCGCGGGCGGCGCGTCCCATCGGCCCTCGCTCGGTGCCGGTCCTCCCTCGGGGCCCGCTCACGCCGCCCGCCGCCCGCCGCCCGCCGCCCGCCGCCCGCCGCTCGCCGCCGCCCGCCGCCCGTGACCGCCCCCACCCACCTGTCGCGGGTCCTTTGCTCTGCTTCAGCGGAGGCGACACTTGGCGGCCTCTTGTGTTGCGCGGGTTGAAGCAGAGCAAAGGACCCGTCAGGGTGGGGCTGGCCCCCGACGGTCAGGCGCGCCTGCCGAACGCCGCGTCGACCGCGGCGGCCAGCGTGGCGACGACCAGGCCGACCGACGGGCAGACGACCGAGGCACGGTGCTCACCTGGCCGGAGAAAGTCCGCGCCACCTTGCCCCATGTCTGGGGCGCAGCTCTACAGGGAGCGCAGTAACCCCACCCACCCCGCCCGAGCTGGACGGGAGGCCGGGCGGCCAGTCCGTCGTGGATCACAGTGGGCGGGGTGTGCGCGGGCTGCCGACCGGGCGCAGGGCTAACGTGAAGGCGTGGCGCTCTCCCTGACGATCTCGCCCTGCCCCAACGACACGTTCGTCTTCGACGCCCTGGTGCACGGGCGGGTGTCCGGCGCCCCGCCGGTCGAGGTGACGTACGCCGATGTGGACGTGACCAACACGGCGGCCGAGCGGGGTGCGTTCGACCTGGTGAAGGTGAGCTACGCGGCGCTGCCCTGGCTGCTCGACGACTACCACCTGCTGCCCTGCGGCGGCGCGCTCGGTCGCGGGTGCGGGCCGCTGGTGCTCACCAGGGGCGACCGCACCGACCTGACCGGCGCCACCGTGGCGGTGCCGGGCGACCGGACCACCGCGTACCTGCTGTTCCGGCTCTGGTCGGCCGGACGGCCGCCGGCGCGGATCGAGGTGGTTCCGTTCCACGAGATCATGCCGGGCGTGGCTGCCGGCCGCTACGACGCCGGGCTGGTCATCCACGAGGCCCGCTTCACCTATCACCGGCACCATCTGACCGCCCTGGTCGACCTCGGCGAGTGGTGGGAGGCCGACACGGGCCTGCCCATCCCCCTCGGTGCCATCCTGGCCCGGCGGGGCGCGGTCGACCCGGAGGCCGCCGCCGGCTGGATCCGCGAGTCGGTACGGCAGGCCTGGGCGGACCCGACGGTCAGCCGGGAGTACGTGCTCGCGCACGCCCAGGAGATGGAACTCGACGTGGTGGACCGGCACATCGGCCTCTACGTCAACGAGTTCACGGCCGACCTGGGCGAGGCCGGCTTCGCCGCGGTGACGGCGCTCCTCGACCGCGCCGCCACCGCTGGGCTGGTGCCTCAGACCTCCAGCTCGCGCGCGACCGCGTGGACCAGCTGAGCGATCTTCTGCGCGGCCTTCTTGTCCGGGTACCGGCCGCGACGCAGGTCCGGCTGGACCTTCGCCTCCAGCACCTTGATCATGTCTTCGACGAGGCCGTGCAGCTCCTCGGCCGGCCGGCGACGCAGCTCCGCCATCGACGGCGGTGCGTCCAGCAGCTTGACGCCCATGGCCTGCGCACCGCGACGGCTGTCCACCACGCTGAAGTCGACCCGCTGACCGCCCTTGAGGTCGGTGACGCCCGCCGGCAACGCGCCCTTGGGCAGGAACACGTCACCGCCCTCGTCGCTGGTGACGAAGCCGTATCCCTTGGCCGTGTCGTACCACTTCACTCGACCCGTAGGCACCTGAAAACCCCTGCTTCACTTGAGCCGCTACTGCTCCAAGGCTAGCTGGATCATGCCGTCGAGCGCCGCTGGGAATCCGGTGAGATCGTCCAGCACGACGCTCGCCCCCGCCGCGCGCAGCTCATCAGGGGAGCAGGGGCCGGTCGCCACGGCGATACCGGGCAGGCCGGCGGCGCCCGCAGCGACCATGTCCGCAACGTGATCGCCGACGTAGTGGGTCGCGCCGTGCTCCCGCAGGGCGGTCGCCTTCTGCTCGGCGAACAGGTCACCGGCCAGCTCGTCGACCGCGAGGCCGAGGTGATCCAGGTGCAGCCGGGCCAGTCGACCGATCTTGGACGTGACGACGAGCACCCTTCCGCCCCGGGCACGGATCGCGTCGATCGCCTCCCGCGCGCCGGGCATCGCGACCGTCGGTGTGATGGCGTACGCCGGATACAGCTCCCGATACACCTGCACGGCCGACTCGACCTGCTCCGGCGGGAACCAGTGCGCGATCTCGGTGCGCAGCGGCGGACCGAGCCGGGAGACCGCCAGGTCGGCGTCGACAGGTACGCCCGTCCTGGCGGTCAGTGCCCGGTAGGCCGCGGCGATGCCGGGGCGGGAGTCGACCAGGGTCATGTCGAGATCGAATCCGACGGTCAGTGCAGACATGCCGAGAAACGTACCCGCCGACGCCCAGCCGACCGGACGTCCGAGGGGCGCGACGGCCCGATACCGGGCTAGCGTGGAAAGACGATGACCACCTCACTCGCCGACCACCTTCGGTCGCTGCCCGACGAGTCACTGGCCGCACTCCTGCAACTGCGGCCGGACCTCGTCGTGCCCGTTCCGGCCGACATCTCCGCGCTGGCCATCCGTGCCCAGTCCCGGGTCTCGGTGGCCCGCGCGCTGGACGGGCTGGACCAGTTCACCCTGCTGATTCTCGACGCCGCCCGACTCACCCGGGGCCCGGACGACGGCACCACGGCCACCGACGCGGTGCTCGCCATGGCGACCGCCGGGCCGCATCCACCAGCCCCGACCGCCGTCCGGGCCGCCGTGGACCGGCTCAGGGCGCTGTTCCTGCTGTACGGGCCGGAGCACGCGCTGCACGTGGCAGCAGCCGTCGACGAAGTGTCCCCGTACCCCGCTGGGCTCGGCCGACCTGCCGCGGACCTGGACCACCGCACGGCCGCCCTCTGCGCGGACGCCGCGAAACTCCGCCGCACGCTGCTCGCCGCGCCCCCGTCGGCCCGGGCGATCCTGGACCGGTTGGCGGCCGGGCCGCCGGTCGGCAGCGTGCCCCCGGGCGCGTTGCAGGCACCGCCGATCGGCGCGCAGGACGCCGCTCTCGCCGACCCGACCAACGGTGGCGCGCCTACCGGCTCGCCGGTGCGCTGGCTGGTCGACAACCGGCTGCTGGTGACCGTCTCCGCCGGCTCGTCGACGGCCGGCGGCACCGTCGAGTTGCCCCGCGAGGTCGGTCTCCTGCTGCGGCGCGACAGCGGCCCGCTCGGGCCGTTGCAGACCAGCCCGCCGTCGGTGGTTGCCGCCCCGCGCGAACCGAAGGCTGTCGACTCGGCCGGCGCCGGGCAGACCATGGAGGTGGTGCGGCACACCGAGGGGCTGCTGGAACAGCTCGGCGTCGAGCCCGCCCCGGTGCTGCGTTCGGGCGGTATCGGGGTTCGGGACCTGCGCCGGCTGGCGCGTACCGCCGGCCTGGACGAGCTGACCGCCGCGTTGCTGCTGGAGGTCGCGTACGCGGCCGGGCTCGCCGGTGAGATGGAGCTGTCCGGCTCGGTCACCGGCCGGTACGGGGCGGACCAGCAGGTGCTACCGACCGGCGGGTACGAGGTGTGGCGGGCCGGCTCCCTGGCCCAACGGTGGGAGCACCTGGCCCGCGCCTGGATGAGCATGACCCGGCAGGTGGGGTTGGTCGGACGACGCGACGACCGGGACCGGCCGATCACCGCGCTCTCCGCGGAGGCCGAGCGGGCCGGTGCGCCGGCGACCCGGCGGGCGGTGCTCGCGGTGCTCGCCGATCTGGAGCCGGCGACCGCGCCCACTCCGGAGGAGCTACAGGCACTGCTGGACTGGCGGGCACCACGGCGCAGCCGGGGTCGGGAGGCCGCCCACCGGGAGGTGCTTGCCGAGGCGGCGCAGCTCGGCATGACCGGGCTGGGGGCGCTCACCTCGTACGGGCGGTTGTTGTTGACCGAGCTGACGTCGACCGATGAGCCGGGCGATCCGCTGGGGTTGCACGCGGACGCGGAGAGCGGCGACCCGTCCAGTGCCGCTCGGGCGTTGGACGCGCTGCTGCCCGCCCCGGTCGACCATTTCCTGGTGCAGGCCGACCTGACGGTGGTGGTGCCGGGGCCACCCGAGCCGGCGTTGGCCGCCGAGTTGGAGGCGACGACCGAACCCGAGTCGGCCGGCGGCGCGAGTGTGCACCGGGTCACCACGGCGAGCGTGCGGCGGGCGCTGGACGCCGGTTACACGGCCGACGACCTGCACGAATTGTTCCGTCGACGGTCACGTACCCCGATTCCGCAGGGGCTCAGCTATCTGGTGGACGACGTCGCCCGTAAGCACGGTGGGCTCCGGGCCGGCGGGGCCGGGGCGTATCTGCGCAGCGACGACGAGGCGCTCCTCACCGAGGTGCTGGCCGACCGCCGGCTGGAGTCGTTGACGCTGCGCCGGCTCGCGCCGACCGTGTTGACCACCCCGTACCAGGTCAGCCGGATGCTCGGCGCGCTGCGGGACGCCGGGTACGCGCCGGTACAGGAGGACGGCACGGGCAGCACGGTGCTGACGCGGCCACGGGTCCGGCGTGCTCCGGCGCGGGTCGCGGTGACCACGAGGTCGCTCGACCCGCTGGCCGCACCGAAGCTGCCGATGCCCCGGCTGCTCGGCGTGGTGGACCACATCCGGCGGGGTGAGGCGGCGGCGCGGGCGGCCCGCCGGGCTCCGGCAGTCGTCCGGGGTGGTGCGGCGGGGCTGGGCGGAGGCCCGGCGCCCGCGCACACGCACAGCGAGGCGCTCGCCGTGCTCCAGCAGGCGGTCCGCGATCGGGCACTGGTCTGGGTCGGGTACGTGGACGCGCACGGGGCGACCGCGTCACGGCTGGTCAAGCCGGTCTCGATCGGTGCGGGCTACCTGCGGGCCGAGGACGAGCGGACGGAGATGCTGCACACCTTCGCGCTGCACCGGATCACCGCGGCGGTGCTGGCGGACTGAGCCGAGTGACGCGCCGGCGCGGTCGCTCAGCGGCGGCTGCGCCGTACGGTGCCGACCACCGACACGATCAGCAGCAGGGCGAATCCGGCACCCGCCGACTCGCCGACCGAGTCGACGAAGCCCTGCCGCAGCACCAGCCAGCCGAAGAGGAACCATCCGAGGAGGAGCGTCGCCGCGAAGGCGTACGCGAACACGGTCGCGCGGGACACCTCGTCGGGTGGTGCCTGGTCATGTTCTGCGATCACGTCACGGTCGACCGTCATGCCCAGCCTCCCCGCCCGGTACGGCCCTGGACTCCCAGCGTGACACTCCTGCGACCGGTGTGACAGGGGATAAAACCCGGAGAGGGGGCGTGTCGCTCAGGTGCCGGGGCGGCGGCCGATCAGGGTGTCACCGGGCGTGGGGCGGGCGACGCCGGTGTGGGCCGGCCGTGCTGGGCCGGCCCGGACGTGCCGCTCGCCCCCGATGCCTGCTCCGCCGCACCGACCGGGGCGGCTCCCCCGCCACCACTCCCGCCGGACTGCGGATCGAACGTGCACGCGCCGGCGCCGACCAGCACGACCACCACCAGGGCAACAAGTCGGGGAATGCTCCGGACACGCCTCATGGCACCTCCCCTGGACAGTTGTCCCACTACTAGACGTTCGTGAGTGCCGTCCTGGTTGCGTCCGGTGAGCATCTTTCTTTCCACGTCCTCCGTCGTGTAACACTGGTTGGTCGGCCAGCGGTGGGTAAGTGACCGCCGCAGCCCCGACGGCCAACCGAGGAGAGGACGCTGGCGTGAGTGGTGGACCCCTGATCGTGCAGTCGGACAAGACCCTGCTGCTGGAGATCGACCACCCCGATGCGCAGGCCTGCCGGATGGCGATCGCGCCGTTCGCCGAGTTGGAGCGCTCTCCGGAGCACGTGCACACGTACCGGCTGACGCCGCTCGGGCTGTGGAACGCGCGGGCCGCGGGCCACGACGCCGAGGGCGTGGTCGACTCGCTGATCAAGTACTCGCGCTATCCGGTACCGCACGCGCTGCTTGTCGACGTGGCCGAGACGATGGACCGGTACGGCCGGCTCCAGCTCGCCAACGATCCCGCGTACGGGCTGGTGCTGCGGGCGCTCGACCGGCTGGTGCTGATCGAGGTGGCCAAGAGCAAGAAGCTCGCCGGCATGCTCGGCGACAAGATCGACGACGACACGATCCGGGTGCACCCGTCCGAGCGTGGCCGACTCAAGCAGGCGCTGCTCAAGCTGGGCTGGCCGGCGGAGGACCTGGCCGGGTACGTCGACGGTGAGGCGCACCCGATCGAGCTGGCCGAGGCCGGCAAGGACGGACGCAAGCCGTGGACGCTGCGGTCGTACCAGCGCGAGGCCGTCGAGGCGTTCTGGGCCGGCGGGTCGGGCGTGGTGGTGCTGCCCTGCGGCGCCGGCAAGACCCTCGTCGGTGCTGCGGCGATGGCCGAGGCGAAGGCGACCACACTCATCCTGGTCACCAACACGGTCGCCGGCCGGCAGTGGAAGCGGGAGCTGATCGCCCGCACGTCGCTGACCGAGGAGGAGATCGGCGAGTACTCGGGCGAGCGCAAGGAGATCCGCCCGGTCACCATCGCGACGTACCAGGTGCTCACCTCCCGCAAGGGAGGCGCGTTCACCCACCTGGACCTGTTCGGGGCCCGCGACTGGGGCCTGGTCGTCTACGACGAGGTGCACCTGCTGCCCGCGCCGATCTTCCGCTTCACGGCGGACCTCCAGGCCCGCCGTCGGCTGGGCCTGACGGCGACTCTGGTACGCGAGGACGGCCGCGAGGGCGACGTCTTCAGCCTGATCGGGCCGAAGCGGTACGACGCGCCGTGGAAGGACATCGAGTCGCAGGGCTGGATCGCCCCGGCCGAGTGTGTCGAGGTCCGGGTGACGCTCACCGATGCGGAGCGCATGTCGTACGCGACGGCGGAGGCCGAGGAGCGTTACCGGATGGCGGCGACCGCGCGCACCAAGCTGCCGGTGGTCAAGGCGCTCGTCGACCGGCACCCCAACGACCAGGTGCTGGTGATCGGCGCGTACATCGACCAGTTGCACCAGATCGGCGAATACCTGGACGCCCCGATCGTGCAGGGCTCCACCACAAACAAGGAACGGGAACGGCTGTTCGACGCGTTCCGCACCGGCGAGCTGCGGACCCTGGTGATCTCCAAGGTCGGCAACTTCTCCATCGACCTGCCCGAGGCGGCGGTGGCGATCCAGGTGTCCGGCACGTTCGGGTCACGCCAGGAGGAGGCCCAGCGACTGGGTCGGGTGCTGCGCCCGAAGGCCGACGGCCGGCAGGCGCACTTCTACACGGTCGTCTCCCGGGACACGATCGACACCGAGTACGCGGCACACCGGCAGCGCTTCCTCGCCGAGCAGGGGTACGCGTACACGATCGTCGACGCCGACGACGTCCTCGGCCCGTCCCTGCCGTCCTTCGATTGACGCGCTCAGGCCTCGGTCAGCGGGAGAAGCGGTCGACCAGCACCGCGAGCCGGCGGTCGTGGCCTTCCCGGCGAAGCCTGCCGCTGCGCATGAGCGTGACCAGACCGTGCAGGCCACTCCAGAACGTCTCGGTGAGGACCTCGAGGTCACCGTCTCCGGCGGACGGGCGCACCGTCTCGGCCAGCTCGGCGAAGCCGCGGGCGAGGTCGGTCGGCACGTCCGAGCTGGCGAACGGCAGGTCCACGGCGAGGGTGAACATCGCGTCGTAGAGCGCGGGCCGCTGCTCGGCGAACCTGACGTACGCGGCCGCGACGTCGGCGACCGCCTGTCGCGGGTCGGCGGCGGACGCGCGGGCGGTCACCAGCGTGGTCGCCAGTTCGGCGAAGCCCTCGACGGCGACCGCCGCCATGATGGCGTCCTTGCCCTTGAAGTGGCTGTAGAGGACGGGCTGGCTGTACTCGATCTCGGCGGCTAGCCGCCGGGTGGTCACCGCGTCCCAGCCTTCCGCCAGGGCGAGGTCGCGGGCGGCGGCGATGATGGCGCGTTCCCGTTCCGCCCGCTCGCGCTCCCGGCGCGTCTGAGTCGACATGACAACAACCCTAGCACCGCTAGCGTCACTGTCATTGCTCTGCTAGCGTTGCTCCCACATCTAGCGACGCTAGCAATTGGAGCGGACCATGTTGTCACCCCTGGCCTACGGACTCGCCATCGTGCTCAGCCTCTTCGTCGTCTTCATCGGCGCGCGGTTCCTGCTGGTGCCGCAGGCCGCAGCAGCCGGGTACGGCGTACCGGCCCGACCGGACGGCGATCCCGCCTACCTCACCGTCAAAGGACTGAAGGACCTCACCTTCGGGCTGATCGGCCTCGCCCTGATCGTCTTCACCACTGCCGACGCGGTCGCGTGGTTCATGCTGATCGTCGCGCTCGTCCCCCTGGGCGACACCCTCATCGTGCTGCGCAACGGCGGCACGAAGGCCGTAGCGTTCGGCATCCACTTCGCGACGGCCGCAGTAGTCCTCCTCGACGCCGCCCTCCTGTTCGCCCTGTAACGCCCCGCGCTTCCCTAGTGATCAAGAGGTTCGCGCGGCCCTGATCGACTCGGCTTCTTGCAAGTCGCGGCATCCGGGGCACGTTGATGCCCCGGGTTTGGCGAGAGAGTCGATCAAGGGTGAAGAGCGCACCGGCCCGGGACCAGCATCGGTCCCGGGCCGGCACTCACGCGGATCTGACTACTTGATCAGCTTCCAGGGGCCGTTCGGGTCGCCCGGCTGCTGGCCGCGCGTCCACCACTTCGCCTCGTAGGCGTGTCCCTTGAAGGACACCCGGTCGCCGGCGTTGTACACCTTTGTCAGCGCCCAGGCGGCCGGGCTGTTGTCCGGCGGGGTCGGGGCGATCTCCTCCCACGACCCGTTGCGGTCACCCGGCTTCTGGTTGCGGGTGTACCACTGGGCCCGCCACTTCTTACCGTCGTACATCGCGACGTCGCCCGAGTTGAAGATCCGCGACGCGGTCCAGATCGCCGTACCGTCCTCGGTCATGGCGATTTCCTGCCACGCGCCGTTGGCGTCCGCGCCCGGCTTCTGGTTCCTCGTGTACCAGGAGGCCCGGAACACCCGACCCTGGTAGGTCACCCGGTCACCGTCGTTGTAGACCGTCGACGAACTCCACTGTGGTGGCAGGTTCACCGCCAGGGTGGCGGTGGCCTCGACCGCGGTGAGGTGGTCGTCACCCGGGTACGAGGCGGTCAGCGCGTGCTGGCCTCCGGCCAGGCCCACCGGCAGGGTGAACGTCGCCGTGCCGTTGGTCAGCGTGGCCGAGCCGCGCACTGTCGTGCCCTCGCGCAACTCCACCGCGCCGGTGACCGGCGTGCTGCCGGCGGCGACCTGCACTGTCACCGTCGCCGCCGTGCCCCAGGCGGTCGGGGTGGTGGTGACGGTCATCGTCGGGACCCTCTTGGCGGTCGTGAACACCGCCGGCTGGGCCACCGCCTCGCCGCCGTCGGCGCTCTTCGCCGAAACGATCCAGCCGTACGAGGTGCCCGGCTGGAGCTTGTCCCACGTCGTCGTGGCCACGTCGTTCGAGGTGACCTCGTCGGTGCCGATCGTGCCGGCCGGCACGTACGCGGCGAGCGAGTCGGTGGTGAACGACGTCTTGCGGGTGGTGAGGTCCACCGGCAGGGTCAGGTTGTCCTCCGAGCCGTTGTAGCGCGGCTTGGGCTGGCTGCCGTCCTGGCGGATGTCGTACTCGGTCGCCCCGAAGTTCTTGAGGAACGGCGAGTACGTGTCGATGTGCATCTCGGCCCGGTCCACGTCGAACTGGAGCAGCCGCAGGAAGCTCGCCCCGAACTGCAACCGGTCGGTCGCCTTGTGGTCCGGTGTGCCGTCGCCGTTGACGTCGATGGTGCCGTCGGCGGCGACCTGGTTCGGCCACAGCTCGGCGGCGGTGACCGTGTAGAACTGGTAGTCGGCCAGCAGTTCGACGACGTCGTGGCTGACCGTCACGCCGATCTTCGACTTCAGGTTGGTGCCGACGCCGTGCTCGTGTCCGGCGAGCACCAGGAAGACGTTCGGGTTGGTCTCGACGACCTGCTTGAACAACGGCGAGCCGTCCGGAGCGGAGAAGTCCGCGCCGCGACCGTCGGGGTTGGCCGACGGCTTCAGGTAGTCGTGCGAGAGCAGGATCCCGTTGCGGTCCTTGTACCGCTTGAAGATCGAGTCGGCCCACTTGGCCTCGGCCGGCGTGACGCCGTACGACAGACCGACCGCCACGAAGTCCAGGCCACCGGCGGAGAACAGCAGGTAGTTGTTCTGGTTGTCCTTGCCCGGCGTGACCGAGCCGTCGGCGTTCGTCCTCTCGTCCCAGGCGTGGTATTCGGTGCCCTTCGGCCAGGCCTTCGCCGTCCCGTAGTACCGGTCGGCGCTGAAGGTCCGACTGAACCGGGAGGTGGGGCCGGTCTCGGCGCCCAGTTGGTCGTCGTGGTTGCCCGCGATGACCTGGTTGACGACACCGTTGTCGTCGAGGATCTTCTGAAAGCCCGAGGCGGTGGCGAGTTCCTTCTCCACCTGCTCGTTCAGGCCGGGCCGCTTCAGCGAGCCGTCCGGGTTCTTGGCCAGCGGGTCGTAGTAGTCGTTCTCGATGACATCGCCGGTGTGCGCGGTGTACGCGATCTTGCGGCTGTCCGCGTTGTCGGCGATCCACTGCATCTGGTCGCGGTACGCGGCCGACCAGATCGCCTGCTCCTCGGCGGTCTCGACGTCCGAGGGCTCGGCGTTGCCGTCGAAGTCGTCGTACGTGCCGCCGGCCGCGCCCTCGGTGACGTACTGGGTGTCGGTGAAGTGCGCCAACGAGAAGTCGTACGACGCGGGGTCCTCGAAGCGGTCCTTGTCGTTCTGCGCCGTCGAGTCGCGCGGCGACAGATCGTCGGCGAACGGGTCCTCGCCGGTGACCAGCACGTGCACGACACCGCCGTCGCGGTAGCCGGCCTCGACCGACGCGGTCAGGACGGTGTCCTGACCGGCCTTGCCACGCGAGCTGGTGAGCACGACCCACTTCCCGGTGGCCGGGTTCCAGGCGCGCAGCGCCACGATTCGCGCCGGGTCGATGCTGCCCGACCAGCGCAACGTCGGCTCCTGCTTGGTGGCGCCCAGCGGCAGGTCGTACCGCTGGAAGACCACCCCACGGCCGGACGGGCTGTCGATTGTCGAGCCGTCGAGCGGACGCAGCGACGTGACGTCCACGCTCCGGTCGTGCTGGACGTCGAGCGTGGTCGGCACGTCGGCCGCCTCGCCCTGGTAACCCTTGGTCGGCAGGACGACGTCGGCCTTGGTGAAGGTCGCGGTCAGACCGACACCCCCGGCACCAGGAATCCGGGCGGACAGCTCCGCCGAGAGCGGGTCGGTGTTCCGGACCGTGGCGTTCAGCTCGGTCGGGACGTCCGGGATGCTCGCGCTGCTGAAGCGCACCTCGCGGGTCGCGGTGTTGCCGAGCGCGTCGGTCGCCGTCATCGCGATAACGTGTTCGCCGGCCGGCAGGCCGTGACCGATCTGGTCGCCCTGCTTGACGACCGCGCCGTCGAGCGTGATGGCCGGCGTGCCGACCACGCCGCTGGCGTCCTTGACGCTGACGTCGAGCGCCACCGTCGACGTCAGCCGCTGACCGGCCGCCGGGACGCTGCTGGCGATCTCCGGAGCGGTGTTGTCGGTGGTGAACCGCCGCGTGGACGTCCTGTCGCCGACGACCGCCTTGATGGTGTGAACGCCGTCCGCGATGGTCGTGGTGTCCACGTCGGCGCGCTTGCCCAGCGCCGGCAGCGCCGAGCCGTCCTGGGCGGTGACGTCGAACAGGACCATCGTGGTGAGGCCACCGTTGAAGCTGCTGCCGCAGGTGCCGTCACCGACGTACGTGGTCACCGGCGAGCCGGCCGGGTAGGTGGCCGAGCCGATGGTGACGGTCGTCTGCGCGACCGAGCGGGTCAACCGGGTGGCCTTCGCGCCGCTGGGCAGCAGCTCGAAGTCCCGCAGCGTGAAGTCGTCGTAGTTGTCGCAGCCACCCGGCTTGGCACTGCCGTGGTCGCTGCCCGCGACGAACTCCAAGGCGTTGACGCCGGGCACCAGCCACTCGTTCGGGAAGGCGAGGTCGGCGACCTCCTTCTCCCACATCCCGATCTCCAGCGGGATGCCGTTGACCAGCACCTTGTTGTCGTACCCGTTGTCGCTGCCGTTGCCACCGACGAACGCCTTCAGGTGCGCGTCGCCGCCGCTGGCGAGGGTGTCGACGGTGCGGGTCGTCGGCGCGTCCGCGACGGTGAAGTGGAACTCGGCGTCCTTGTTGGCGCCGCAGGTGCCGTCGCCCAGCGCCAGGGACGCGGCGGTCGTCTCCGCCTTCGTCACGGTCGTGCCGCTGGTGGTGACCAGGTACGTGGTGCCTGCCGTCACCGTGCCCGCCGTGCTCAGCGTGAGGTTGGTGGCCTCCCGCATGAGCGTGAAGTCGTCGTGGTTGGCACAGGTAGCGCCGTTGAGCGTGCCGTTGTAGTCGCCGGTGCGCACCTGTACGACGTTGTCGCCGAGGTGCAGGAACCGGTTCGGGAACGCCAGCCTCACGGCCTCCGCGCCGAGCGCGCCGTAGTCACCGCCGAGGTCGACCCGGTGGCCGTTGACCAGCGCGTAGTTCTGGTAGCGGGCCTCGATCGAGTTGCCCGCCTCCACGGTGAGGCCGAGAGTGGCGGTGCCGGCAGCCAGCGTCTCCGCGTTCTCGGCCGGCTTGTCGTCGATGGCGAGCGACTCGACGCGGTCCTTGCCGTCCGTCGCGAGCGCCGCGATGACCGGCTGGGTTCCGCGTACGCGAGCGCCGTCACCGGGCGTGACGACGGCAGCGCCCGCCGGGGCGTTGTTGACGTCGACCGTGACGCTCGTCTTCGCGCCCGACAGGCTCGTCGCGCTGACGGTGTGCGTACCGTTGGTCAGCTTCGTGGTGTCGAGGTCGGTACGCAGGCCGGACGTGCTGCCCGGTGTGCCGGAGATGACGAAGGTCAGGTCCTGGTTGAGCAGCTTCGCCGAGCTGCCGCAGGTGCCGTCACCGAAGTTGTAGCTGAACAGGTTCTGCTCACCGTCGGCGACCACGCCGAGCAGGCTGAGGCTGATGCTGCTCAGCGCGTAGTCGTCGTAGTTGGGGCAGCGGCCACCCTCGCCGTTTGGCAGTTCCTCGTAGCCAACCGCGGTCTTCGTGGTGGTGTCGACCCAGTTCGCACCGGCGTGGACCGAGACGGTGTTCGGGCCGGGCTTCAACCAGTCGCCCGGGAAGTCGAGGGTGCCGACCCGTCCACCCGGGACGTCCGGGAAGTAGACCCGGTCGGCCTCGGCCGTGTGTCCGTTGACGGTGAGGTAGTTACGGTAGCGGGCCTCGGTGCCGTTGCCACCCATCTCGAACGCGAAGTGGGCGGTGCCTGCGGTCTTCTCGGCGCTGATCTTGTCGCCGTCGACCGCGAGCGTGGTCACGGAGTCGTTCTCGGTGACGGGCTCGACGACGACGGGCACCTTGCCCTCGACGTTCTGCCCGGCGCTCAGGTTGATCAGCGGGGTGGTGGCGCTGGCCGGCACGGCGTCCGCTTCGGCCAGCGCCGGATGCAGAGTCGTCGCCGGTCCGGCGATGAGGACGAGCGCCATCGCGGACAGGAGTCCGCGTGTTCGCTTCCGGCGCGCACGTTGTTCGTGCGTCATGGCGGGGCATCTCCTTTGTTGGGTGCGAAGAACCGCCGACGCCGTGATGCCGACTGCGGCGGGCAGAGGGGGCCGCCCTGGTGGCGGCCGGTCTCAGGACGACGGTCGGACGCGGGTGACCCGTCGGCGACGTACCTGGCGTCGCAGGATCGAGACAGCGGCCGCGACGAGCAGCAGCGGACCGACGCTTCTGGCGGCCTTCCAGGCGGTGGTGGGACCGTGATCAGCCGCGCTCGTCGGAGTCGCCGCGGTTGTTGGGGGCGCGTCGCCCAGCACCCAGTCGTGGGCGTATCCGTCAGGGCCGTACACCTGGCGTTTGCCCTCGGGCCCGGTCGCCACCGTGCGGTACGCGGGGTCGAGGTCGGTCAGCATCCGGACCTCGACGCGGGCGATGCCGACGGCACCCCAGCAGGTGTAGTCGACGTCCACACCGGAGGCGGCGAGGTCGCTCGCCCTTTTGACGGTGCCGGCGCACGCCTGACCGGCGTTGCTGACGGTCATCTGCTTGAGCAGGTAGTCGGTGAACGGCTTAGATCCGGCGAGGATCGTCGCGTCCTTCTCCCGAGTGTCGACGGCACCGTCGAGCAGGACGCGGTCCTGCGGCAACAGGCCGAGGTGTACGCCGAGGAGGGTTATTTCGTCGACACCGCCCGGCTTCCACCTCAGGTGCACCACGTCGGGGCGGGCCGCGTCCGCCGCGATGGTCACGGTCTGCGGATAGCCGTACGGGTGGGCTGCGGCGGGGACCGCCGGGGCGAGCAGGGCGAGGGTGGCCGCCGCCGACATCACGACGCGGCGGGGCCACCGAGCGGTTTCGGGCATGCCAGCGCTCCGGTCTACAGGGCTGTGGCACGCCGGTGGGCGCGGCCGTTCAGTGACCCTGCCGGGCGTTGGCGAACTCGCCAGGCGAGCTTGATGAGAAACGGGCGCAGCGGGGGTGAACAGTTAGTTGATCAACTGAACTCTGCTCAGGCGGCGCTGAGCTTCCGTAGGACGTATTGGTTGAGGCTCATGCCATCCTCGGCGGCATGGATGGCCAGCTCGCGGTGCAGGCTCTCGCCGACGCGCAGGTTGAACTTGCCCGAGTAAATGCGCTCGGCGAACGGCTGCGGCACCGCCTCGCCCTGCTCCTCCATGTCCGCGATGACTTCACGCAGTAGGTCCTGGAGACCTTGCAGAGCCTCGATCTGGGAAGGGGCCAGCCAGGAGAGGGACGGGAACTCAGCGCAGGTGGCGACGAACTCGCGGTCCTGGACCGACCACGTGACGCGGTAGGTGTAGTGGGACACGTCAGGATGGGGATCGGTCTGCATCACATGGCCTCCTTCTTGTCGATCGCCTTGAGCACCTGCCGTACCTGGTACGCCTTGGCCTTCCCGTGGTCGTTCTGGATGTTGACGCGTGGGTCGCCCGGCCAGGGCATCTTGAACACCGCGTGGGAGGTGCCGGCCGGTCGCGGCTTCCCGAAGTAGTGCTCGCGCACCCCATAGAGATCGTTGTAGGCGATGTTCTGCTGGCTCTTCCGCATCGCTTCAACGAGCTTCTCTATGGACGTCAACACTGATGGTACTGCACGCGGTACCATATGCCGAACTTCGCCGCCCGGCGGCCTGATCGCCAGGCTCGTCTGCGAGGACGGCCGGGCGGCCCGATGAGGCGAGGGCAGTCCGGTGCGGTTGCTGTCGGCCTTGGTGTCAACAGCGTTCCGCCAGCACCTCCTAGGAGAGTTGACCCCCACCCGGGGACGCGGACGAGCCAGGCAGCGAAGTCAGCAAGTTCCCAAGAGGTTGATCTACCCGCCAACATGTGCTGCTGTTAACCTGCACTACTTGCACCACCAGCAGCAGAGGGCTGCTTCGCTCGATCGTCGTGGCTGTCTCCTCGACAAGGGTGGTCGTACGCAGACTTTGGCCAACACGTGGCGGGGAGACCGGGTGACGGGTACCAGAGCCGGTCAGCTCACACACCAGCCGGCCCTGCCAAGCCTGAAGATCCCTTCGGCATTCGGACCGAAGGGATCTCCGAAGCGGCCACGCGAGGAGACCGCAGGCTTGGCAGATGTTTTCCCCTACTATGCGGGGTTCTCATTCGAATGGGCACGGGATCAACTAAGCGTCATCGCGCCTAACGACGACGACGTGGTCCTTGATCCCTGGAACGGCAGTGGCACAACCACGCTGGCAGCGACTTCGAATGGGCACCGATCCGTAGGCATAGACCTCAACCCGATCGCCAACTTAGTGGCAAGCCTACGTGGAGGTGTCCACGCCGTCACCGAAGCATCGGACCCACCCCCTAACCCATCGGGATCATTTTCGACGGCAACAGATCCGCTTCTCTCTTGGTTGTCCCCCCGGACCGTGTTTCGTGTTCGCCAGTGGACCAATCATCTGCAATCCCAAGCAAAGCCCGTATCGGCGCTGGGTTACGTCTCACTTTTCCGGGTCGTGCGCAGCCTCACAGAACGCTTCGAGGGCAGCAACCCGACATGGGTTAAGCGGGCAGCGTCGCCCGACCAATTGGTGGATGTAGAAAGCGATCAACTAGATGTGCTGTTAGTTGCGGATCAGCAGTACATCCTCGATCGCCTTCGCAGCAGTAATGAACTCAGCGGAGTACAAGCCACCTTAATTACGGCGTCGGCGAACAGCTTACCACTGGCAAATCGCTCAGTTGACGTCGTACTCACATCTCCTCCCTACCTAACCCGGATCGATTATGCGGTCGCGTATGCTCGGGAGCTTGCGGTCGTGGGAGTCGACATCGCCAAGGATCGGTCGCTTAGATCGAGCCTAATGGGAACAACCCTAATTAGACCTGGGCAGACAACGAGTGCCCCCAGGTACCGGACACTTGCAAGCAGCCTCGTCGATGACGTCTCCAAGCATAAGAGCAAGGCGTCGGCAGGCTACTATCTGAAGCAGGTTCGGCAGTATCTCGACGACTTATCCTCAAGCTTTGACGAGATTACGCGCGTGACCAAAGACGAGGCAACACTAACCCTAGTCGTTCAGGATTCTTACTACAAAGACATCCATATCAGACTAGCGGAAATCTGCATCGAAGAAGCAGAGGCGCGTGGGTGGAAGCTCCATGCGGCGAGCCCAAAGGAGGTCACCCGCCTTCTTACTGCCGTGAATACAGCCGCTCGCAAGTATCCCAAAGGCAAAGTCAATGAAACGGTAGTCACTCTGAAGAAGGGCTGATTATGGCGAGGCGCAAGGCTAATCAAACCATGCTTCTGGACCCAGACCAGCTAATCACTTCGGTTGACTCAAAAGTCAACGCCGTTCGCACACAGAGTATCGACTTCTCTTTCAACGAACTCGCGGACATGTATAACGATCAGGAACTGATTATTGATCCTGAGTTTCAGCGCATGTTCCGGTGGCCAGAGGGTTCACAGGCAAGATTCATCGAATCTCTACTACTGGAACTGCCTGTGCCCCCAATCTTCCTTATCGAGCGCGAAGATCGGGTTTATGAACTAATCGACGGACTCCAACGAATATCGTCGTACCTCAACTTCCGCGGGCAGTTGAAGATCGATGGTAAATTGCAGCCTCCCCTCGTACTTGCCGACTGTGACATCGTCAAAGAATTAAACGGCTTAACGTACCAAGACTTGCCAAGAGCCATGGAAATCAAGCTTAAGCGCAGCTACATCCGGGCAGAGATTCTCCGGAAAGAAAGCGATCCTCGCTTACGCTACTACATGTTCAAGAGACTTAATACCGGCGGTGAGACGCTGGAAGCGCAAGAGGTGAGAAATGCCACGATTCGCCTCCTGTCCAATGACTTCAACAGTTTCATCTCGCAGCTGAGCAAGGGAATTGACTTCGCTTACTGCATTGATATCATTTCGTACAACCAGAAAAAGCAGAAGTTCGATCAAGAACTCGTTCTAAGGTTTTTCTCCTACAAGAATGACGGCGCTCGCTATCGCCACGACGTCGCAAATTTCCTTACCGATTACATGGAAGCGGTCTCGGATCCGGTCGACCCGACTGAATTTGACTACAATCAAGAGCGGGCAGTATTCGAGAAGACCTTTCGGATCCTCCGGGTTGTATCCGATCATCTCGGCATCGACTCGAAGATCTTCGGCACAGTGGACCAACGCTATCCTGAACCCAGAAGTCAGTTCTCGGTCTACCACTACGAGGGCATCGTACTCGGCCTGCAGCAAGTTCTTGACAAGACCGATCCTGAGGACGCGGCCCAAGTCGAACGCCTTGGCCAGGCCGTGATGCGGGGGAAGTTTGACCGGAAGTTTCTCGATCACTGTGGAGGAGGAAAGAATTCGCGAAACGAGTTGAATGCCAGGGTCAAATACTTTTCCGACGCCTTCAGGGCGGCGATAAGTTGAAACTCTCGGATCTCAGACTAGAACTGGAAGAGGACCTGTCTTGGCGACTCGACGAACTGCGACATCTCCGCAATAAACTGCTGGCGGACGCGGACCCCGAATCCTGGCCTGTCTCCGCGCTAAGAGCCATTCTCGTGATGCAATACGCACATCTCGAAGGCTTCGCCAGGCACGCCTTCAGCTTGTACATCGATGCCATCAATGCGAAAGGCCTGAAGGCCATTGAGCTTAAGCCTCATCTCTTCGCGGCTGCGTGTATCGCCGAATTCGAGGCGTTACGAACGGGCGCCGGCCAAAGCGACGATGGATCTGCGGAAGATGGTATCTTGACGCGGCGCGCTGTACGACAGGTCAATTTTGTTCAGCGCGTGAGAGAGCTCAACGAAGCAACGATTACTATCGATCCACAGGTGGCAGCCTCCATGGAGATGAACTTCGGGACCGACGTGTTGCGTCGGACGCTGTACCGATTGGGAATCCCAGAGTCGGAAGTCAGCCGTAGCTACTTCCACTCGCTGGAATTCGTGAGACGCACCCGAAACGATATCGCGCACGGCAGCCGCAAGTCACGCATCGATGTTCGACTTTTCAATGTTCATAGACGAAAGTGCGAGCAGTTTATGAATGATTTAGCGAGACTAATCACTTCGGCCGTCAGCCGTGAGTGGTATCGACCTTTTCCCATGCAGGGAATTCCGGAGCCTCGAACGCCGGTGGACGCCTGAACGGGCGTTGCACCCTGCTGCTCACTGGGGGCGATCCCCGTCGATGGGTCTCTTGATCTGAAGGGATAAAGAGTGGGGACGCATAGGCTGCGGGAAGGGCCGAGGCTGCATCAGCAGCGCCTAGTTGTGCTGTCCAGGGACGTTGGTCAACCTGGTGATGGGTGGTAGGCCGCCGGTGGCGGGGTGGGGTCGGTGGTGATTGTAGTGATGCCGGAAGGCCGGTAAGGCCTTTCTGCGGGCTTGTTCGGAGTTGTAGAAGCGGGCCAGGGCCCAGCCGTCGGTGAGGGTGCGGTGGAAACGCTCGACCTTGCCGTTGGTTTGGGGTCGGTAGGGGCGGGTCTTCTTCATGGTGATGCCGAGTTCGTGGCAGGCGTCGCGCCAGGCGAAGGATTTGTAGGCCGAGCCGTTGTCCGACAGCACCCGCTCGATGGTGACGCCACGTGCGGTGAACCAGGCGACGGCGTTGCGGAGCACGTCGACGGCGGTGGTGGCTTTCTCGTCGTCGCGGATCTCGGCGTAGGCGATGCGGGAATGATCGTCGATGACGGTGTGCACGAACGCGGTTCCGACTTTCGGTGCCCAGTTCTTGCCGCGGTTTCCGGTGCGCACGGCGGTGGACTCCAAACACACTTGGCGCTGCCCTCTGCGGCGGCCCGGCTCCCGTTATCTGCGCCAGCCGGTGGGTCTGGGCATGCTGCGCAGCTCTGGGCTGCCCGCTGGGCAGCTCAAACGCCCAATTCACGGCGCGTGCACCCCGTCAGGGCCGCCTTGAGACGTGTACAGGAGCCTTGGACCATCGCCGAGGCGCTTTCCCATCAGACAACCACGTCTGTTCAGCTCCGAGCGGACTCGGAAACGAAGACGCCGCGCCCCGGTCGGCCAACCAACACGCCCTGCTCCCGCAGGACCGCCACCGCCCGGTGGATCGTCGACACCGACACGTCGTAGTGGTCGGACAACTGCTGAGTGGACGGGATTTTTGACCCGGGCTGGAACTCGCCCACCTCGATCCGCCTCAGCAGATCGTTGATCAACTCGTCCATGGTCGGCGGAATCGGCACGCGAAGGCCCCTTGCAGTCGGTTGGCCCTGCCAGTATCGAGCAACAGGTGAAAGAGCGGCAATAACTGACGCAGGAGAAGTAGGCCGGCGGCGACAGCCAGATTCGACAGGTAAGAGAGCGTTGACAGAGGTGACAGGTATCGGTAGCGTCACCCTCGGTGATGCGGTGCTGCTGCGGTCGGTTGGCGCCTCTCGTACCGGTCTCGCATCGCCGCCGAGACCCCACTCTCCGCGCTCCCCCGGCGCGGCCCTGCTGCCGTACCGCCGATCGAGGCTGCGGTCGCAGGGTGGGGCGGTCTCCGCCGCCCGCAACCGGCGGAGGCCGCCCCCTCCACTTCGACGCAACCCGACGAAGGGCGGTCCCCCGTGCGCGACCTGATCCGCCGGCCGGTGAGCCGACGCGAGGATCGACCACCGACGGCAGAAAGCCATGACCGATGACCGAGCGCTGGGTGATCCACCTGCCGGTGACCGCGCCCGACCTGCTCCGGGCCCGGATTCTCGCCCGGACCGCCGCCCGCGTGCTGGCCCGGCTCACCGCCCGTGTCGAGCCGGGCGGGGTGACCGTGTCGGCCGAGGACCAGCAGTGCGTACGCCACTGGGTTTTCTGCGATCAGCGACTACCCGGCGGCGGCCGCTGTGCCCTGCCGCCCGACCACACCGCGCCCTGCTCGCGGCGCGCGCCCCGGCGCTACGCACCCTCCCGGAGATGACCAAGAGGTTTGCGTCACCGAATCACGCACTCCGGTGACGCAAACCTCTTGATCAACGCACACGAGCTGCCCGGCGGGGACGCGTCAGCCGGCACCGCCCGCGCGGAACGCTACCCAGGCGTCGCTCATCCGGTCGGCCTGGCCGGCGGTGAACATGTCCATGCAGGAGTCCTGCGTGTAGTCCATGAAGTTGTGGATCGGGTCCAGCCCGGGCGCGGTGCAGGAGTCCGCGCCGACCGGGCAGTCGAACTGCGGGGCCGCCTCGCGCGGGGTGTCCGCCACGAAGTCGCCGGACGCCGAGCAGCCGTGCGCGAGGGTGTGCTCCAGCATCAGCCAGTGCCCGACCTCGTGGGTCAGCGTGTCGCCGAGGGCGTACTTGCCGGCCGTGCCGCCCGGCATCGACTCGTCGAGCATCACCACGCCGTCGATGTAGTCGCGGCCGTTGTTGTAGCCCTTCGGGAAGTACGCCCAGCCGAGGAGCCCGCCGCCGATGTTGGCCGCATACACGTTGAGGGTCTCCGGGTCTCCGGTGTAGAGCGCCTTCTTCATGTCCCGCTCGTTCTTGCCCGGCTCAACCGTGTACCAGGCGCTGTTCACCGTCCACGTCGTGTCGACGAGCGGGAACCGGAACGGGGTGTCGGAGGCGTCCGCAGCCGTGCGGCCAGCGTACGAGTCGTCGAGCACCGTCATCTGTGCCGCGATCAGGGTCTTCCAGCGGGCCGTCTCGGCAGCGCTGAAGGGGTGGTCGGAGACCATGTGGAAGACCGTCGGCACGGTGACGCTGCCGTTGGGCAGGCGCGGGACGTCCTTGATCACGCCGTAGGCGTTGGCCTCGTTCTTCGAGTACAGCGCCGGTTCGTGGGCCGTCGCGCCCTCGGTGACCCGGGCGGCGCTCTGCTCGCCGGCACAGGCGGCGACGCCCGGGGAGGCGGTCGCGGGAGTGGCGGTGGCCAACGCGCCGGAGGCGCCGCCGGACGCCAGGAACGTCGCGGCGGTAGCGGTGAGGACCGCGAGAACACGTCGACGACCTCCACAAAAGACCCTCTGAGCAGGGCAGATGGCGATGTAACGGAACAGAATCCGCCAGCGCTGATGGGGGCACTCCGCGCGGCTGCGGACCACTAGGCTGCTGACCCGGCACACAGTGGCGATGCCAGGACGGGGGCGGCGAATGAACGCCGAAGATCGCATCGAACGGGCCAGGACGCTCTACGAACGGGCCGTGTACAGCGGCGATGCCCGCGTACTGGCGGACGCCGAACGGGACCTGGACGCGGTGGAGGCCGACGCCGCGCTGGCCCGTGGGCGGATCCTGCATGCCCGTTTTCTCGACGAACGCGCCCGGAGCGGCACCTCACCCGTCGAGGACCCGGCCGAACTGCCGCTGTTCGAGCGTGCGAGCGAGCTGTACCAGTCGCTCGCCGACACCCGCGGCCAGGCCGAGGCGCTGTTCTGGATCGGCTGCCTGCACCAGATCGTCCGGCGCGACAACGAGACCGCCATCCCGTACCTGGATCGGTCCCGTCGGTTGGCCGCGCAGGTCGGCGACCGGTCGACCCAGGCCGAGGCACTGCGTCACCTGGGCATCGCGGCGCACATGGCCGGTCGGCTGGAGGAGGCGCGCGAGCGGCTGGAGGAGTCGTCGCGGCTGCGCCGGGAGGTGGGAGCACTGCCGGGCGTGGCCGCCAACATGGTCGGGCTGGCCTACGTCGCCGCCGCCCAGGACCGCCACGCGGACGCGCTCGCGACCCTCGACGAGGCGGCCGCCATCGCCCAGGCGCACGGCGCCCACGTCATCGTTCGACAGGTCGAAGAGGCGAGATCCCACATCTAGGCGGGTCAGAGGATTCGGGTGACCTGCTCGGCGGCGACGACCGCGTCCCGGCGCGCGGGGTCGAGGTTGGCGCTGATGACCACCGACGCGCCGGCCGAGAGCGGCGCGAGCAGCCACTTCAACGGCTGCTCGTGCTCGTCGGCATCCACCAGCAGCCGGTCACCGGCGCGCAGGTCGAGCATCCCGGCTACCTCCCGGGCGAGCGCTCCCCACTGCCCGTAGGTCGTGCCGTCCGCGCTCGCCGGGTCCGACGGGCGGATCGCGGTGTGGTCGGGCGTGACGTCCGGGTGGCGAAGCACCTCGGCGGACCAGTCCAGCCAGCCCAGCGGCACGTCGGCGAGCCGGCCCGGTCCGGTGCCGACCAGGTAGCGGTGCGGCGCGTCCGGCACGTCCTCCAACCAGTCGTTCTGGCGTTCGGGCGTCACGAAGACCGCGTCGAACGGCCGGTCGCCGCCGGGCTCCAGCACCGGCAGGCCCGCCGTGGCGCGCGGCCGGAACGACACCGCCAGGCCGCACGCCCACGCGCCCAACAACACCGCGGCGGTACGCCAGTGCGGCGGCAGTAACACCGCTACGCGGCTGCCGGGACCAAGCCCACAGCCGTCCCGCAGCAGGCTCGCGCTGCGCGCGGACCAGGCGCCGACCTGCTGTGTCGTGAGGTCCACGCGTTCACCGGTCGCCTCGTCGCGGTAGCTGAGCAGCGGGATCTCGGTGGCGGTGGGCGGGACCGACTCCTCGGCCGTGGCGTGTGGCTGCATCCGCGTGCTCCCGGTGGTGACGACGTCCGCACCACCCTACGCAACGACTTTGGTCGCCGTCGTCGTCGGCCGATGGCCGTAGCGCCTGGCCGGGTGGCCCACGCACGGTACGGGTGACCCCCGACCGAGCCGCCGAGGAGCGTCCGTGCCGACCGAACACGATTCCGCCGACAACTCCGGCGCGCCGCAGGCCGCCCCCGACCTCGCCGACCGTCCGCCGCTGCGCCGACGGCTCGTGCCGGTGGTGGCGTTGCTGCTGCTCGCGCCCTGGGCGGCCGAGTGCTCGTGGGGCGGCTTCGCCATCGACGACTTCCTCCCGGTGATCATCGCCTTGGGCCCGATGTACGGCGGGGCCGCGATCCTGATCCGGGAGACCGCCCGACGCCTCGGCGCGGGATGGCCGACGATCGTGCTGCTCGCCGCCGCGTTCGGGGTTCTCCAGGCCGGTCTGGTGGACCAGTCGCTGTTCAACCCCGGCTACCTCGACGACACGCAGTACGCCGACACCCGAGCCGCCGCCGAGGCGTCGCTGGTGCCGGGGCTCGGGTTCAGCCTCCGGCAGGCGTACGACTACGTGGGCAACCACATCCTGCTGACTATCTGCGCGCCGATCGTGTTCGTCGAGTCGTTCCTCGGCGCGAAGCGGCGACGCCAGCCGTGGCTCGGGCGACCCGGGCTGGCCGTGGTCGGGGTGCTCTACCTGCTCGGCAGCCTGCTGGTCTTCGCCTCGCCCGAGGGTCGCAAGAACTTCCTGGCCAGCCCCCTGCAACTGGCCTTCGCCACGGCGGTCGTCCTCGCCCTGGTCGCGGCGGCCCTACTGCCCCGCTGGCGTCGTACCCACCCCCGCCGCGCCCGCCGGGTGCCGCACCCGCTCTGGGTCGGCCTGCTGGTGTTCCTCGCCCATTTCTTCACCGACGTGACGCCCGGCTGGGCAGGGGTGCTCGTCGCGCTGGCACTCGCGGCGGCGGTCGGCGCACTTGTCGCGTACTGGTCGAGGGGCGCGCGCTGGGGGCAGCGGCACGTACTCGCCGCCGCCTCGGCGAACGTGGTCAGCGCCGCCGCCTTCGCGTACCTGGTGCCGCCCTACTCCCCGGCGAGCCCGGCGGCGGCCCTGGCCGGCGACGTCGCGGTCACCGTCGTCACCGTGGCCCTGGTCTGCGGCGCGTGGTGGCGGCTGCGCCCTGCCACGTCCGGCCCGGCGTCCACAAGCGTGGACGCCGGGCCAACCGCCGCTACTTCGACATCATGACGATGTCGGTCGGGCGTTCGACCTGCACCGGGACGCCGTAGTCGAACAGTTGAAGCGTCGAGGTGCTCGTCCCCTGGTCCAGTCGACCCTTCGCCGTCGACTGCCAGCTGAAGGTGAGCGCCACCATCGCGATCCGGCTGTCGCGGTCCAGCGTGACGTCCCCGGCCGTGCTGGTCGACCCGTCCCGATCCGCCGTCGTGTACGCGAAGTGCAGGGTGCCGTCCGGGTTCTCGGTGACCGTCGCGTTCGCGCTCCTCAGCGCCGCGAACAGGGCGGCCGGGTCGGGTGCGGCGGCGCCCAGCACGGCATTCCCGTCGCCCTGCAGCGAGAGGCGGTCGTACCTACCGGGGTACTGCCCGTAGCGGCCGTACGTCTCGCCCGGCCCCTTCTCGGGCGGCAGCTCGCCCTGCGGCCGTTCCGCGCCCTCGTAGCGGGTGCCGTCGATCAGCAGCTCGACCTGGATGGAGTCGTCGTGCGGCACGCGGACGTACCCGGTGGCGGTCCTCGGGTCGAACGCACCCTCGTACGTCAGCCCACCCGGGCCCGAGTTGGTGAGGCGCATCCGGTAGCTGATGTTCTCGCTGGCGGTGGCCGCCGAGACCAGGCGCAGCGCCGGCGGGACCGGCTGTGCGGCCTGGGCGGTGACGCCGGGGCGCTCGGGTGGGGCGTTCGTCGTCACGGTGACGGCGGTGCCGACGCCCAACGCCAGCAGTGCGCAGGTCGTACCGGCCAATGCGGTGGCCCGGCGGCGGCGACCCTGCCGGCCGCGCTCGATCAGCGCCCGCACGTCCGGGGCGGAATCCGGTTCGCCGTCCACGAGGTCGTGCAGTCCGCGTACCAGACGGTCGTCGATGTCGTTCATGACTGTCACCTGCTCACCGAGTCGAAGGAGTTGTCCAGGAGGTGTCGCAACGTGCCCAGTGCGCGGGCGTTCTGGCTCTTGACCGTCCCCAGCGAGCAGCCCAGCACCTGGGCGACCTCGCGCTCACTCAGGTCCTCGTAGTGGCGCAGCACCACCACCGCGCGTTGCTTCGCCGGCAGCGCCAGCAGCGCCCGGCGCAGGACGTCGGCGTCGGGGTCGCCACCGTCGCCCGGGGCGGCCCGGTCGGGGACGTCCGCGACGAGGCTCTCGCGTCGGCGTCGCCGCCAGACCGAGGTGTGGTTGTTGACCAGCGCCCGGCGCAGATAGGCGTGCGGGTCGTCGAGCCGGGACAGCCGCCGCCACCGCTCGTAGACCCGGACCAGGCTGTCCTGGAGCAACTCCTCGGCCCGCCACCGGTCGCCGCAGAGCAGCATGGCCAGCCGGATATGTCGCTCCCACGCCACCTCGACGAACGCGACGTAGGACCGGTCCGTCGCGGACAGGGGTTTCTGTTGGTCGGTCACGCCCCTACCACGCGGCGACCCCGCAGAAGGTTGTCGCGGCGGCCACCCTTCACAGGCCGGACGGTGTTCAGAACTGGTCGCGGGCCCGGGCGCCGGCCTGGATGAGCCGGTCCAGAACCGCGCGAGCACCGGCAAGCTGGTCGATGGACGTGGTGATCCGATCGCGCTCCACCGCGAGAGCGTCGAGGAGCTCGGGGCAGGTGGGAGCCAACACGGTGGCGTCATCCGGGATGCAGGGAAGGATCTCCGCGATCGCTGCGGTGTTCAAGCCGGCGGATAACAACAGTTGGATGTGCCGCACCACCCGCAGCGCCTGGGGGTCGTAGTGACGGTAGCCGCTGGCGAGACGGACCGGTCGCAACAGGCCCTGCTCCTCGTAGTAGCGCAGGGCGCGTGGGGTGGTGCCGGCCTCCCGCGCCAGTTCGCTGATCCGCACACCGACAGCAGATCAGGGCTTGACCTTCACGTCAACGTAAAGGTTTAGCGTCGTCGCTGTGACACACCGCAACCTGGACGATCAATCCGCCGCCGTCGCCGTCCTGGGGCTCGGCCCGATGGGCCGGGCGCTGGCCGCTGCGTCGCTCGCCGCCGGCCACCCCACCGTGCTCTGGAACCGCTCACCCGCCAAGGCGGCCGCGTTGGTGGCCCAGGGGACGATATTCGCTCCGACGGTGGCCGAAGCCGCAGACCGGGCATCTGTCGTCATCGCCTGCGTCATCAACTACGAGGCGGTCCGCGCCATCCTGTCGGGGCTCGAACGACCGCCGAGCGGGACGTTCGTCAATCTCAGCAGCGGGCACGCCGCCGAGGCGCGGGACATGGCGGGCTGGGCGGCGCAGCGGAATGTCAACTACCTGGACGGCGCCATCCTGACGCCCGCGCCGACCATCGGGACAGCGGCCGCGACAATCCTCTACAGCGGTTCGCGAACCCTTTTCGACGAGAGCCTTCCCTGGCTGGAGAGCTTCGGTGGCACCAACGCCTACCTCGGCGCGGATGCCGGGACGGCAGCAGCGTACGAGATGGCTCTGCTCGACCTGTTCACCATGTCCGTCGGCGGGCTCGCGCACGCCTTCGCCCTGGCCATGACCGAAGGGATTGCCCCGACCGCGTTGGCTCGCTTCGCCAGAGGAATCGGTGGCTTGTTGCCCGACATGGCCGACCGGTTCGCCGATCAACTCACGTCCGGGTCCTTTGCCGCCGACATCTCCAGCATCGCGTCGGCGGGCTCAGCGGTCGCGCACGTCCGCGACGCCGCAGCCGTGCGCGGTGTCGACCCCGCGCCACTACAGGCCGTGCAATCGATCATCGAACGGGCCATCGCGGCGGGCCACGGAGGCGACAGCTACGCCAGGCTGGCCCGGTCGCTCGTCCCAGCCCATCCGGCAGGGGCGGCAGGGGCGGCGGAGGCGGCACGCTGATCTCGGTCGGCGGTGGGCCGCATACCGCGACTTGCACGTGCGGGGCCGCCCCACCTTCGCGTCCTTTGCTCTGCTTCAGCCAAGGAAACACACACGCTCCGTGCGGGCACACCTGGGCGCTCATTCTCGCCAAAGATGCGGAACAGCAGGTAGACGCCGGTGTTTCCTCGGTTGAAGCAGAGCAAAGGGGTCGAGCAAGGTGGGCGGGGGCAGCGGAGGCGATCACACTGAGCGACAGGTGGCGACGGTGCCGGTCGCGCACCTGTGGGCGACCCGAATGACCGGGCTGGGCTAGCGTCCGCCGGGCAGTTCCGGGCCGCCATCGAGGAGCGCGGCCAGCAGGTCGCCGTACTCCTCGACCCGGTCCAAGACCTCGGCGGCGGTGAACTGGCGGACGGCTGGTTTCCGGCCGCGCGCGCCGGCCTCGACCTCGTCCCACGTCAGCGGCGTCGAGACCGACGGCGTCCGCTGGGCGCGCAGAGAGTACGGCGCGACGGTGGTCTTCGCCGCGTTGTTCTGGCTCCAGTCGATGAAGACCTTGCCGGGGCGGAGGTTCTTCGCCATCTTCGACACGATCAGCTTCGGGTGGGCCTTCTCCAGCTCCTGGGCGACCCGACGCGCGTAGGCGGACACGTCGTCGGCGGACTGGGTGCCGGCGATCGGGCAGCAGAGCTGCATGCCCTTCTTGCCGGACGTCTTCGGGTACGAGTCGATGCCGTCGTCGGCGAGCCGGTCACGCATCAGCACGGCGACCGGGCAGCACTCGGCGAGCCCGGCTGGCGGCCCCGGGTCCAGGTCGACCACCATCATGTCCGGGTTCTCGTCGACCTTCCACTGGGGCGTGTGCAGTTCCAGCGCGGCGAGGTTGGCCAGCCAGACCAGGGTGGGCAGGTCGTCGGCGACCACGTAGTCGATGGTCTCCCGGCCCTTGGTCGACCCGGGCGCGGGCAGCGTCTCGACGCGTACCCAGTCCGGGGTCGCGGCCGGTTTGTTCTTCTCGAAGAAGGACTTGTCGTCGACCCCGTTGGGAAAGCGGATGCGGGTGACCGGCCGGTCGGCCAGGTGCGGCAGCAGCACCGGCGAGATCCGGGTGTAGTAGTCGATCACCTCGCCCTTGGTGAAGCCGACCGCCGGATAGAGCACCTTGTCCAGGTTGGACAGCTCAAGCGCGCGGCCCTCGACGTCCACCCGCAGCTTCTCAGCCGGCATCGTCGACCTCCTCCGGCGGCTTGTCCGGGCGCAGGCGCAGCACCCGGGGGAAGCGCAGCCGGCCGTCGGGAGTGCGCTGGCCGTACTTCACCTCCACCACCACCCGTGGTTCTACCCAGATGGCGCCCCGGGCATCCTCGCGCGGCACCCCGGGCGCGAACGGTGACGCGCCCGAGCGCAGTGGCTCCAACTCGGCGAGGAGCTGCCGTTCGATGGCCGCCCCGATCCCGCCACCGACCCGACCTCGGTAGATCAGCCGACCGTCCGCGCCGGGCACCCCGACCAGGAGCCCGCCGATGCGCCGCGCGCCCGGCCGCCAGCCCCCGATCACGAAGTCGCCGGTCACCTCCAGCTTGACCTTCACCCAGTCGGAGGAACGCACCCCGGGGCGGTAGACCGCGCCGACACGCTTGGCCATCACCCCCTCCAGGCCGTGCTCGCCGGCCGCCTCGTACGTCGCCGGACCGTCGGCGAACATCGGCGGCACCGCCCACCGCGCGCCGCCGAGCGCGAGCGCGTCCAGGGCCTCCCGGCGGCGCTCGTACGGCCAACCCGTCAGGTCGTCGCCGTTCAGCCGCAGCAGGTCGAAGATCATGTACGTGACCGGCATGACCGCCGCCAGCCGGGCCGCCTTGTTGCGGTCCCGCACGTGCATCCGCTCGGCCAGCGCCGTGAACGACGGCTGCCCACCCTCGCCGAGCAGCACCACCTCGCCGTCGAGCAGCGCGTCGTCGACCTGCTCGGGCAGGGTGGCCAGCTCCGGGTAGGCGGCGGTGATCTCCACGCCGGAGCGGGCATACAGGTGCTGGGCTCCGCCGGAGATGTCGGCGAGCGCACGGACGCCGTCCCACTTGAACTCGTACGCCCAGCCGTCACCCGCCGGGAGCGGCCCGGTCATCGCGAGCATCGGCTTGAGCGGCGCGCCGGGCACGACCCGACTGTAGTAGCAGGCCGAACACCTCGCGTCAGGTTCTTCCGGATGCGAGCATGGTCGATACCGGGGAAGGGAGCGCAGGATGCGTGCCATCTGGAAGGGAGCCGTGTCGTTCGGGCTCGTCTCGATCGGGGTGAAGCTCTACTCCGCCACCGAGGAGAAGGACATTCGGTTCCACCAGGTGCACCGCGAGGACGGCGGGCGCATCCGCTACAAGCGCACCTGCTCGGTCTGCGGCGAGGAGGTCACCTACGACGACATCGCCAAGGGCTACGACATCGGCGGCGGCGAGATGGTGATCCTCACCGACGAGGACTTCGCCGACCTGCCGCTGACCAGCTCCCGGGCGATCGACGTGCTGGAGTTCGTCCCCGCCGAGCAGGTCGACCCGATCCTCTACAACAAGGCGTACTTCCTGGAGCCGGAGGGCACCGCCACCAAGCCGTACGTGCTGCTGCGCGACGCGCTTCTCGACTCGGAGCGGGTGGCCATCGTCAAGGTGGCGCTGCGCCAGCGCGAGCAACTCGCCACGCTGCGGGTCCGCGAGGGTGTGCTGCTGCTCAACACCATGCTCTGGCCGGACGAGATCCGTAACCCCGACTTCGGATTCCTCGACGAGGACCTGAAGGTCCGTCCCCCGGAGCTGGCGATGGCCAGCTCCCTGATCGACTCGATGACCGGCGAGTTCGAGCCGGACGTCTTCACCGACGACTACCGGGCCGCGTTGCAGGAGGTCATCGACGCCAAGGTGGAGGGTCGGGAGGTCGTACAGCCGGAGGAGGCCGAGCAGGCCCCGGCCGCGGCAGTGGATCTGATGGCCGCGCTGAAGGCATCGGTCGACCGAGCCCGGGCGGCCCGCGGCGAGCAGCCCTCCCGAGGGGGCAGCGGCGAACCGACGCCCATCTCGTCAGCCCGCTCGGCGCAGAAGGCCGCCGAGAAGAAGGCCGCCAAGGCGCCCGCGAAGCAGGCCGCGACGAAGAAGACCGCCGAGAAGAAGGCGGCCGAGCCGGCGAAGAAGACCGCCGCCAAGAAGACCCCCGCGAAGAAGGCCGAGCCCGCGAAGAAGACCGCAGCGCGCAAGACCACACCCCGCAAGAGCGCCTGAGGTACGCGGCACCGCCGGTGTCCGCCGCACCGGGTACGCTCCGCCGGCCGTCGGCCACCGGAGGAGACCCATGCCGTACACCCCTGACCTGGACCGGTTGTTGACGCCCGGGGCGCGCTTCACCGACCAGCACGGCGCGTACCTCGTCGAGCCCCACCCGGTGGGCGACGTCGTCCTGCCGACCGGGCGGGTCGTCGGATGCGATCCGCTGGTCTGCCCGGAGGCCGAGCCGTACACGGTCGAGGTGACGCCGGGGCGGTACCGCGCCCGCGCCTGGGTGGCCGTGGTGCTGCGGGAGGACGCCGAGGTGGACCGGCGGGTCGCCGCGCTGGAACTGGTGATCTCGGACGAGCCGACGACCCGCTGGGAGCCCGCCATCGTGGGCGACCAGGACGTCGCCGCGCTCGGTGCCGACGACTACTTCGGGTACGGCGTGGACGCCGGAGCCGGCACCCTGGCCGACCCGACCGCGCTCGCCGCCCTGGAGAACTGGGACGAGGAGCGGATCGAGGACGTCTTCATCCCCGCCGAGCTGCCGTCGTCACCGGTTCCGGGGCTGATCACGGCCGTCCTCGACGAGGCCACCGGCGCGAACGTCGTCACCGTGTCCACGGGTTGGGGGGACGGCTGCTACGGCACCTGGATCGGCCGGACCGCCGACGGGCGGCCCACCTCGTTCGTGACCGACTTCATGGTCATCCCGGAGTAACGCCCCGGCGAAGGTGCTCCTGGGCGATCCGAGGCGTCCGGGGCGGGCACGGCGGGCCGCTGGGCGGGTACCGTGTGCGTCGGCTTTCCCCCCGGCACCGGGTGCCGGCCACACCTTCGCAGCAGGGAGTCGACGACGTGAGCGAGCGCACGCAGGAGAACCGGTCGGAGGGCCAGAGCCCGGCGACGAAGGCGGGGCGGCGGCTGGCCGCCCAACTGGCGGCGCAGAAGGCGGCCGAGGCCAAGCGCCGCCGCCAGGCGTGGGCCGGTGGGCTCGCCGGTGTCGCCGTGATGGCGCTGCTGATCGGCGGTTTCGTCTGGATCGACAGCAACCGGGACGACAAGCCCTCCACCGCCTCCGGCGCCAGCCCGTCCGCCTCCGCCGCGGCCCCGGACGCCCCCACCGCGCCGCCCGCACCGCAGCTGCCCGAGGGCTCCGACCCGGCGCTGGGCACCAAGCCGACGGTGAAGGCGGGCACCGGCGAGCTCAAGAAGCTCACGGTCACCCCGGTGATCAAGGGCACCGGCCCGGCGGTCAAGAAGGGGCAGAACATCACCACCAACTACGTGGGCGTCTTCTACAAGGACGGCAAGGAGTTCGACTCGTCCTGGAACGCCGGTCAGCCGGCCACCTTCCCGATCGGTGTGGGCCAGGTCATCCCCGGCTGGGACCAGGGTCTGGTGGGCGTGACCGTGGGCAGCCGTGTGCAGCTCGACATCCCGGGCGAGCTGGCGTACGGCAACGACGAGGCCAAGGCCGGCGGTCGTCCGACCGGTCCGCTGCGCTTCGTGGTGGACGTGCTCGCCGCCCAGTGACCCGCCCGGATCGTCCCGCTTGTCGCCGCGGCGCGATGGTGTTGTTCACATGGGGCTTCCTGCCCGTCACCCTCCGGCAGTAGGTTCGGCGTCACCCCGGACGGCCCGCCGTCCGGGGTGACCATGCGGACGCGGAACGGCGGAGGTGCGTGTGACGGCGCTGGACGAGCCGGGGCGGACCGCCCGGGTGATGTGGACGTACTTCGAGCCGGTGCACGCGGTCACCTACTTTCACCCCCGGGCCCGCGCCGCGTACGAGGCTGTCGGGTTACGCGGCTACTGGCGGGGCTACTTCGCCGGCCGTACCGCGCCGCTGGGCGCCGCCGAGGCGCCTCCGGTGATCGCCGCGTTCTTCAGCTTCGCACCGCCGATGGTGAGCCGGGCGCTGCCGGCGATCTGGCAGCTCGCCGCTCCGCAGGAGGCGCTGCGCGCCCGGCTCACCGGCGCGGTGCAGGCCCTCGCGGAGCTGACCTACGAACTGCCCGAGGGGCACCTGGCCGAGGCCGCCGACCTGTTGGAGCGGGCCGCCTCGGCAGCGCAGACCGCCGGTCGGGTGCTCGGCGCGGCCAACGCGGCGCTGCCGGTCGGGGAGTACCCCCTGGCCCGGCTCTGGCAGGCCGCCACCACGCTGCGCGAACTACGGGGTGACGGGCACATCGCCGCCCTGGTGGCCGCCGGCCTGGACCCGGTGGAGACGCTGGCCTGGCGCGTGGCGGGGGACATGTCGGCCCAGAGCCTGCTCGGGCGGGGCTGGTCCGAGGAGCAGTGGCGGGCCGCCCGGGAACGGCTGACGCGGCGCGGCTGGCTGGCCGGGGACGGCACGCCCACCGAAGCCGGCCGTGCCGGGTTCCAGGCGATCGAGGACGCCACCGACCTGGCCGCCGGGCATCCGTGGCGGGCGCTCGGCCCGGACGACACCGGACGCCTGCGTGACCTGCTGGAGCCGATGGCCCGGGCCTGCCACGGGGTGATCCCGCCCGACAGCCCGATCGGGCTGCCCGCGCTGGCCGCCTGACCGGCGGCCCCTCCGTCGGGCAGGATGGGCGCGTGGTGGATGCGGTGGTCTTCGACCTGGACGGCGTGATCGTGGATTCCGAACCGGTGTGGGAGGAGGTCCGGCGGGCGTACGTGGCGGCACACGGTGGCACGTGGCAGCCCGACACCCAGCGCCGGTTGATGGGCATGAGCACCGGCGAGTGGGCGCACTACCTCAGCGGCGAGTTGGGCGTGCGGCGCACCGCCGAGCAGGTCGCCCACGAGGTGGTGCGGGAGATGGCGCAGCGCTACCGGGAGCACGTGCCGCTGATCGACGGCGCCGACGCCGTGGTGCGCCGGTTGGCCGCGCGGTGGCCGCTCGGGTTGGCCAGTTCGTCGCCGACGCGGCTGATCGCGGCGGCGCTGGACGCCACCGGCCTGACCGACGCGTTCGGCGCGACCCTGTCCACCGAGGAGACCGAGCGGGGAAAGCCGGCACCGGACGTGTACCTGAGCGTGGCGCAGCGCCTCGGCGTCGACCCGGCCCGCTGCGCGGCCGTGGAGGACTCGTCCAACGGCGTGCGTTCCGCCGCGGCGGCGGGGATGCGGGTGGTGGCGGTGCCGCACGGGTCGTACCCCCTCGATCCGGACGCCGCCGGGCTCGCGGCCGTGACGCTCGGGTCGGTCGGTGAGTTGACCCCCGAGCTGGTGGACGGTTTGGCATGACGGGAACGGTGCGGGGTACCGCAGCAGACGGCACGCCGGCGGCGTGCCGCGCCGGCCAGCGAGGGGATCACTGATGAAGGCCATCGTGTACGAGCGCACCGGCGACCCGTCGGTGCTGGGGCTGGTGGATCGGCCGGTGCCCGAGCCGGGTGCGGGCGAGGTGCTGGTCCGGATGGCGGTGTCGGGCGTAAACCCGACGGACTGGAAGTCGCGGCGGGCCTTCCCGCCGGACGGGTGGCAGATCCCGGGGCAGGACGGCGCGGGCGTCGTCGAGGCGGTCGGCGAGGGCGTCGACCGTGAGCTGATCGGCGAGCGGGTCTGGATCTGGGAGGCGGCCTGGCAGCGGCAGTGGGGCACCAGCGCGGAGTACACGCTGGTGCCGGTCCGGCAGGCGGTGCCGCTGGGCGACGCCTCGTTCGAGCTGGGTGCCAGCCTGGGCATTCCGTTCCTCACCGCACACCGCTGTCTGACGGCCGGCGAGTTCATGCCGGACGCGTTGCGCGTCGGCGCGCTGGCCGACCACGTCGTGCTGGTGCAGGGCGGCGCGGGCGCGGTCGGCAACGCGGCGATCCAGCTCGCCCGCTGGGCCGACGCCACGGTGATCGCCACGGTGAGCAGTGCCGAGAAGGCGCAGCTAGCGGCGGCGGCCGGCGCCTCGTACGTGATCAACTATCGCGAGCAGGACGTGGTCGAGGAGGTCGGCAAGATCGCCCCCGACGGGGTCCACACGATCGTGGAGGTCGCCCCGGCGAAGAACTCGGCGATGGACGCGCAGATGATCCGCAACGGCGGGGCGGTCTGCGTGTACGCCGACAACGGCGGAACCGAGATGACGCTCCCGATCCGACCGCTGTACGTGGTGAACGCCCGGTGGCAGTTCGTGCTGGTCTACACCGAGCCGAAGGCGGCCAAGGCGCAGGGCGTGGTCGACGTGGCGGCGGCCGCCAACCAGGGCGGCATCCGGGTGGGCGCGGATGCCGGCCTGCCGCTGCACCGCTACCCGCTCGCCGACACCGCTGCGGCGCACCAGGCGGTCGAGGACTCGGCGGTCGGCAAGGTGCTGATCTCCACCAGCGACGCCTGAACGGGTCGACGGACACCCGATTTCCCCGTCACCGGGACAGAGGCGAACAATTTTCGCAACAATGACGGTGCGGGGTCACCCGCATGGAGCGGGCGGCCCCGGCGCGGTGCGAACGCCGGGGCCGCCCTCTGGGGAGGAATGTCAGGAGTACTCCTCTGCCCATAGGCGACGGTGCCCGTTGAAACGTTACGGTGCTGTCAGCTCCCGGACACTGAGCTCACCTTCGGCGTACCGCGAACGGACGACTTTCTTGTCGAACTTGCCCACGCTGGTCTTCGGCACCGTGTCGATGAACGCCCACCGCTCGGGCAACTGCCAGCGTGCCACCGAGCCGGCCAGGAAGTCCCGCAGCTCCTCGGCGGTCACCGAGGCGCCCTCCCGGACCACCACGGTCGCCAGTGGCCGCTCGTCCCACCGCTCGTCCGGTACGCCCACCACGCAGGCCTCCAGTACGGCCGGGTGACCCATCAGCGCGTTCTCCAGCTCCACCGACGAGATCCACTCCCCGCCGGACTTGATCACGTCCTTCGCGCGGTCGGTCAGCGTGATGTACCCGTCGGTGGAGAGCGTGCCCACGTCGCCGGTGCGCAGCCAGCCGTCGCGGAACTTCTCCGGATCAGGGGCGTCCTCACCGACGTACCGGGCGGTCACCCACGGCCCACGGACCTCCAGCTCGCCCACGGCCGTGCCGTCGGCGGGCAGCGGCTCGCCCGACGGCCCGACGATCCGCGCCTGCACGCCGGCCGGCACGCGGCCCTGCGTGTAGCGGTAGCGCCACGCCTCGTCGCCGGACACCCCGGCGGGCGGACGCGAAACCGACCCCAGCGGCGACATCTCCGTCATCCCCCAGGCGTGGATGACGTCGATCCCGTGCCGCTCGTCGAACGCGTGCATCAGCGCCGGCGGACAGGCCGACCCGCCGACGATCACCTCGGTGAGCGACGAGGTGTCCACGTCGTGGCCGTCCAGGTAGGCCAGCAGGTCGGTCCAGATGGTCGGCACCGCGCCGGCCAGGGTGGGCTGCTCGGCGGCGATCATCTCGGCGATCGGCGCGGCCTGGAGGAACCGGTCCGGCATGATCAGTGACGCGCCGGAGAGGAACGCCGCGTACGGCAGACCCCACGACATGGCGTGGAACATCGGCACGATGGCCAGCTCCCGGTCGGTCGGTCCGAGACCGAAGCCCTCCGGCATGCAGACCTGCAACGAGTGCAGGTAGATGGACCGGTGCGAGTAGGCGACACCCTTGGGGTTGCCGGTGGTGCCGGACGTGTAGCAGAGCGCCGCGGCATCCCGCTCGTCCACCTCCGGCCAGTCGTACACGTCGGGCCGGTCGGCGAGCAGCGCGTCCCAGTGGTGCACGGTGATCCGGTCGCCGGCCGCCTCCTCCAGCGGCGTCGGATCGCCACCGCCGACCACCACCACGTGCCGCACGGTGGCCAACTCGCCGATCACCCGGGCCAGCAGCGGTATGAGCGTGCTGTCGACGAGCACCACCCGGTCCTGCGCGTGGTTGGCGATGTACACGACCTGGTCGGGGAAGAGCCGGATGTTGAGCGTGTGCAGTACCGCGCCCATGCTCGGCACCGCGAAGTAGGCCACCAGATGCTCGTTGTTGTTCCACATGAAGGTGGCGACGCGCTCGTCGCCGGTCACCCCGCACTCGTCGCGCAGCGCGTGGGCCAGCCGGGCCGCCACTCGGCCCACCTCGGCGTACGTCATCCGGCGGGGCTCGGCGCCCGTCCAGGTGACCACCTCGGCCGTGCCATGCACCCCTGCGCCGTGATCGAGGATCCGCGAGACCTGCAGGGGGGCGTCCATCATCGTGCTACGCATGGGTAACAAGCTAGTGTCGGCGGTCACACGTTGGGAACCCCCGTAAATTGTCGCGGGTGAGCATCTCTTGGGCCGACTCGTACGTGGGGCAGTTACGCGCGCTGGCTGGGGACCGGACGCTGATGTTCGTCGGCGCCCGTGCCGTGGTCAGTGACAACGTGGGGCGCATCCTGCTGATCCAGCGCTCCGACAACGGCCAGTGGGCCATGCCCGCCGGGGCGATGGAGTTGGGCGAGTCCATCGCCGACTGCGCGGTACGCGAGGTCCGCGAGGAGACCGGACTGCGGGCGCTACGGGTCTGCGCGTTCGCCCTCTACACCGGCCCGGACCGGACCAGCACCAACATGTACGGGCACACGTACCAGGTCTTCACCACGGCGTTCAAGGTGGAGGACTGGGACGGGCAGCTCACCCGGGTCACCGACGAGACCACCGACGCGGGCTTCTTCGCCCGCGACCGCTTCCCCGCCCCACTCTCCGCATCGGTCCTGGAGACCCTTGCCGATCTGGACGTCTTCGAGAAGACGAACCGGCTGATCCTCAAGTAGCGCGGCGGTGGCGTCCTGCTGGCGGACGCCGCTTCGGTGATGTTCAAGAAGTAGCTCTGATACGGCTGAATCGGGTGCGGATCTGCTGATGAGCGTGATGCCTCTCAGTCATCAAGATGACTGAGAGGCATCACGCTCATTCGGGAGTTGCCCGCCCTGGCGGAGAGGCCCGGGCGAACGCGCGGTCAGATCATCGTCTGGGACTTGGCCTCCATGTCGGCGGCGGCCTCTTCCTTGGACTCGCGGGTCAGCGGCTTGCCGCCCGGTGCCGGCGCCTCGCCGCCGAGCGGGTCGGCCCCGCCCTTGGCACCCTGCGGGCCGGCACCCCGCAACTCGCTGTTGGGCATCGCCAGGGTCACCAGCACCGCCACGATGGCGACGAGCCCTGCGGTCAGGAAGACCAGGTGCAGCGACTCCACGAACGACGCCTGGATGGCGGCCCGGACGGCACCGGGCAGCGCCATGATCGTCGCGGGGTCGTTGATCGAGATGTTCGTGCCGCCACTCGCCGCCACCGCGGCCCGCTGCTCCGGTGGGAGCTGGGCGATCGCACCGGGCAGCCGGTCGGCGAGCTGCGAGTTGAGCCGCGACGAGAGCACCGTGCCGAGGATCGCCACCCCGAACGAACCACCCAGCGACCGGAAGAACGTCGCCGACGAGGTGCCGGCACCCAGGTCCCGGACGGAGACCGCGTTCTGCACCGCGAGGACGAGCGACTGCATGCACAGGCCGAGGCCGACGCCGATCACCACCATGAAACCGAACGCCACCCAGAGCGACGTACCCACCTGCAACCGGGTGAACAGCAGCATGCCGACCAGCAGGGTCGCCGCCCCGGCCACCGGGAACCACTTGTAGCGGCCGATCCGGCTCATCGCCCGACCGGTGACGATCGAGGTGACGATGATGCCCGCCATCATCGGCAGCATCAGCAGACCGCTGCGGGTCGGCGAGGCGCCCTTGACGATCTGGAGGTACAGCGGGATGAAGATGATCGACCCGAACATCACCAGACCGAGCACGAAGCCGGCCGAGTTGGCCAGGGCGAAGGTGGCGCTGCGAAACAGCCGCAGCGGCAGGATCGGCTCGGCGACCCGCGCCTCCTGGAGCACGAAGAGCGCGGCCAGCACCGCACCGGCGACGAAGAGACCGATGATCAACCCGGAACCCCACGGGTACTCGTTGCCGCCCCAGCTCAGCGCGAGCAGGAGGCTGCTCACCCCGGCCACCAGCAGGCCGGCGCCGAGCCAGTCGATCGCGTGGTCCCGGCGCTCGAACGGGATCAGCCGCATCACGTGGTAGCAGACCACGATGGCCAGGATCGCCAGCGGCACGTTGATGTAGAAGATCCATCGCCAGTCGGTCTCGGCGAAGTATCCACCGACCAGCGGGCCGGCCACCGACGCGATGCCGAACACCGCCCCGAAGAGGCCCTGGTAGCGGCCTCTCTCCCGGGGTGAGACCACGTCCGAGATGATCGTGAACGCCAGCGTCAGCAGGCCGCCGGCACCGAGACCCTGGATACCTCGCGTGATGATCAGCTGGGTCATGTTCTGCGACAGCCCGGCGAGCAGCGACCCGAGCAGGAACGTGCCGATCGAGAAGAGGAAGACCGGGCGACGCCCGTACAGGTCGGCCATCTTGCCGTACAGGGGCGTCGAGGCGGTCGAGGCGAGCAGGTACGCCGTGACCACCCACGAATAGTGGTTGATGCCGCCCAGCTCACCGACGATCGTCGGCAGGGCCGTACCGACGATCGTCTGGTCGAGGGCGGCGAGCAGCATGCCGGTCATCAGGCCCAGCATGAGGAGTCTGATCTGCTGGCGGTTCAACACCGGTGCAGCGGAGGCGTCGGCAGTCATACGTCCTTCTATCCGCCACACCCCAGAACATGCACGCAACCCGCGCCCATATCGGCGTTGATCATGAAGTTATTGCCCTGACACGCCGAACTCGACGGCAATAACTTCATGATCAACGGGGTGAAGCGGGGTCGGGAGGGGAGGGGAGGGGGAGGGGGCGTGGGGGGAGGGGTTAGGAGGTGATCCGTCGGCCTCGGACCACGTCCGCCTCGATCAGCGTCCACGGGCCGTGGCAGATCACCCCGACCGGCTTGCCAGCGTCGAAGAACGCCTTCACGAACCGCACCGCGTCCGGGTCCGACCGCAGGAAGTCCGGGTTCGCCACACCGCCGGGGAGCACCAGCGCGTCGTATCCGGCGGCGTCCGCCTTGTCCGCGGTGACGTCGACGTCGTACGTCTTGGACTGGTCGAGGTGGTTGAAGGACTGGATGGAACCGGGCTTGAGCGAAACCAGCTCGGCCGTCGCGCCAGCGTTCTCGACCGCCTCGCGCGGCTGGACGTACTCGACCTCCTCGACGCCGTCGGCGGCCAGGAAGGCGATCCTCTTGCCCTGCAATGTCGCTGCCATCTCGGTACATCTCCTCTCGGAGGTACGTCAATGTCCTTCCCGCGCCCTACCGACCGAAACACCCCACGACGGGCATCACGCCAGCGGCCCAGGTTTGTCCCGAGGGCCGCTGGGGACCCGGGGAGGCATGGCAGGAGCAGCAGCGGAACAGCGCAGGCTCGCCACCGTCGTGGAGAGCTGGCTCGGGCGTCCCGTCCTGATCGTCGGTGACGCCATGCTGGACGAGTGGCGGTTCGCCGATTCCGACCGGCTCTGCCGGGAGGCGCCCGCCCCGGTCCTGACCCTGCGCCGGCGGATCTCCGCAGCCGGCGGGGCCGCGAACACCGCGGTCAACGTCGCCACCCTCGGCGGTCGGGCCGTCCTGGTCGCGCCGGTCGGCGCCGACGTGGCCGGAGACGAACTGCACGACTGTCTGGACCGGGCGGGCGTCTGGGACCGTACCGTCAACCAACCCGGCAGGCCCACCCCCGTGAAGCGGCGGATGCTGGCCGGCAACCAGATCCTGCTCCGGGAGGACTCCGGCGACCCGGACGACGCGCTCGACCCGGAGGGCGTGACCCGGCTGCTCACGGCGCTGGACTGCGCCACCGAGGAGCTGCGCGCCGCCGCCGGCGGCGAGGCGCCCACGCTGGTGGTCTGCGACTACGGTCTGGGAGCACTGCCCGCGCCGGTCCGCGCGTGGCTGGTCGAGCACCGCGAGCGGTACGCCACGGTGGCGCTGGACGCCCACGACCTCGCCGACTGGCGGGGGCTCGCGCCGACAGTCGTCACCCCGAGTTTCGCCGAGGCCACCCGGCTGCTGGCCCGCGCCGGTGGCGCGACCCGTCCGACGTCCGGTGCCGACCTGCACCTGGAACACCCCGACAACGATCCGGCCGACGGGCCGTCCGAGCTGAGCGTCGGGGCAGCCCCGGGCGGGGCCCGCGCCGACGACCGACCCGGTCCGGTCGGCGAGCCCACGCCGGGCGAGAGTCGGGTGGCCCTCACCGGCGACGGTCTCAGCGTCACCGGCACCGGCGTCACCGTGAACACCGAGGCCGGCGCGGGCGTGGACCGGGCCGTGCTGGCCGAGTCGCGCCTGGCCGAACTGCACGCCCACACGGGCGCCGACGTCGTCGCGGTGACCCTGGACACCGACGGTGCGGTGGTCGGCGGCGCGGACGGCGAGCGGCGGCGCAGCCACAGCACGCCGGTGCCGGCGAGTCACGCCGTGGGGGCGGGAGACGCGTACCTGGCGGCGATGACCCTGGCCCTGGCCGCCGCCGCGCCCCTGCCCACCGCCGCGCAGCTCGCCCAGCTCGCGGCCACCATCACGGTCTCCGACACCGGCACCTGCGTATGCCTGCGCGAGGACCTGCTCGCCGCCCTCGACATGCCGCCGGAGGCCACCGGGCACCCGGCCGTGGTCGGCACCGACGAGTTGGACGCGATCGTCGCCGAACACCGCGAGGCGGGACGGTCGGTGGTGTTCACCAACGGCTGCTTCGACGTGCTGCACCCCGGGCACGTGCGCTACCTGGAGCAGGCTCGCGCCCTGGGTGACCTGCTCATCGTGGCGGTCAACTCGGACGGCAGCGTCCGCCGGCTCAAGGGTCCGGACCGGCCGGTCAACCCGGTCGAGGACCGTGGCACCCTCCTGGCGGCGCTGTCCTGCGTGGACCACGTGGTGGTGTTCGAGGAGGACTCGCCCGCCGCGCTGATCGAGGCGGTCCGGCCGGACGTCTACGTCAAGGGCGGGGACTACCCACCGGAGCTGGTCCCGGAAGCGCCGCTGGTGCGGCGGCTGGGCGGCCAGGTGCGCACCCTCGGGTACGTGCCGGACCGGTCCACCTCCGCGATCATCGAGCGAATCCGGTCACACGGTCAGGACCCGTCGTCGTACGCCTCCGACCCGTCGCTGAGCACCCGCACCCAGTCGTCGTGAACCGGCCCCTCGACCTCGGCACCCCGGCGGAGTTCCGCGCCGACCGGCTGGTCGACGTGCTGATCCCGACCCGTAACCGGCCCACCGAACTGGCGGTCACCCTGGCCGGGCTCGCCGCGCAGGAGGGGGTGCCCGGCTTCGGCGTGGTGGTCAGTGACCAGTCCGACTCCGAGCCGGCGTACGCCCACCCCGCGGCGGCCACCATGGTCCGGGCGCTGCGGCACGGCGGCCACCCGGTGCTGCTGACCCGTCGGCTGCCCCGCCGGGGCCTGGCCGAGCACCGCGCGTACCTGCTCGCCGCGTCGGCCGCCCGGTACGTGCTCAACCTCGACGACGACGTCTGGCTCGAGCCCGGGGCGCTGCGCCGGCTGGTCACCGCGATCGGGGAGCTGGGCTGCGGGTTCGTCGGCAACGGTGTGCACGGCCTGTCGTACACCGACGACGTACGGCCGGACACGCACGGGCACTACGAGGAGTGGACCGGGCCGCCCGTCCCGGAGCGGGTGCGTCCGGGCACCCTCGAATGGGACCGCGCCCGGATCCACTCGGCGGCCAACCTGCTGCACGTCACGTCCGCCGTGGGGCTTCCGCCGGGCGGGTGGCGGGCGTACAAGGTGTCCTGGATCGGCGGGTGTGTGCTCTACGACCGTGCCAAGCTCCTCGACTCCGGCGGGTTCGACTTCTGGCGTCGGGTGCAGGAGAGACACCAGGGTGAGGACGTGGCCGCCCAGCTCGCGGTGCTGGCCCGGCACGGCGGGGCGGGCATCCTGCCCAGCGGCGCGTACCACCTGGAGACGCCCACCACGGTCACCGAGCGGGACGTGGAGGCGTGGGAGGTCGTCCTCGCCGACGAGGGCCTGACTACGGGTTGAGCAGTTCGCGGGCCGCTTCCCGCACCTCGGCCACGGGGACGTCCGTGACGAACGAGTCGCGGTGCGGGCACTCGCCGTCGCCCGGCCGGTGCGGGTAGATGCCCGGCGTGCAGTCCACGCCGCAGACCGGGCAGTGCACCATCCAGGAAGCGATCGGCCGGTGCCGGCCCCGCAGCGGGTTCGCCGTGTTGATCAGGTTGCCGACCCAGAAGATGCCCACCGTGGGAGCGCCCACCGCGGCGGCCAGGTGCAGCGGACCGGTGTCGTTCGAGACGACGAGCGCACAGTCGGCGTAGCAGCCGGCCAACGCGCCGAGGCTGAGCGTGCCCACCTGCGGCCGTACCGGCACTCCGGCCGCCGCGACCACCCGGTCCACCACCTCCCGCTCCGACGGCGTACCGGTCACCAGCACCTCGTAGCCGTCGTCGTGCAAGGCGTCCGCCACCTCGGCGAACCGTTCGGCCGGCCAGCGTCGCCGGGTGTCGCTGGCACCGGGATGCAACGCCACCCGGGGTCGGTCAGGCGGACCGAGCACCCGCTCCGCCTCCGCCCGGTCGGCGTCGGTGACCGCCAGCGTCGGCACGATCGTGGTCGCCGGAGCGCCCACCAGGGCCACCGTCTCCAGGTAACGGATCACCTCGTGCTGGTAGTACACGTAGCGGACCCACCGGTCCAACGGCGGCGCGTCCTCGGCGCGCAGCCCCACGGTCACCCGGGCACCGAGGCGGCTGATCAACGGGTTCGAGTTGGCGCCCCCGCCGTGGATCTGCACCGCCAGGTCGAAGCCCTCGGCACGGGCCGCCGCCACGAAGTCGTCCATCGTCGACGGCGACTCGTCCGCCTCCGGCTCGCGGATGCCCGGGCCCGGCGGCACCACCAGCACCCGGTCCACCGGGCCGGGCCGGTCGCGCCAGAGCTTCGCGTGCCACGGCGCACCGAGCAACACGATCTCCGCCGAGGGGTACGCGGCACGCAGCGCGTCCAACGCCGGTAGCACGAAGATGAAGTCGCCAAGGGCGTTGGCGCGCAGCACCGCGATCCGCCGCACGTTGTCGACTCGCCCGGCCGTCGGGCCGAGCAGGGACGGGGTGACCACGCGGCCCGCTACGGCCGGTCGATCTCGCCGGCGGTGTCCGGGTGGTGCAGCTCCCGGTCCGCAGCGGGGTCGGCCGGCACCGGCGTACCCCCGGACAGGCCGCCGGAGCGCGGCCCGGTGCGGCCGACGGTGATGGTGCGCGGCGTCGGTCGCGCCGCCCGGGGCAGGTGGACCCGCAGCAGTCCATGGTCCATCACCGCGTCGATGCCCTCCGGGTCGACCCGCGACGGCAGGTCGACGCGGTACTCGAAACCGCGCGTCTCGAAACCGCCGGGGATGCCCTGGTCGGCGTTGACCTCCGCCTCGGAGCGGGCCCGCACGCACAGCTCACGGTCGTCCAGCTCGACGGCGACCTCCTCGGGCGCGACGCCGGGCAGCCGCACGACGACCTGCCAGCCGTCGGCGGTCTCGGTCAGCTCGACGTCGGACGCCCCGGCCCGGCCGCCGACCAACCGGCTCAGCTCGGCACGCAGCGACTGCAACTCGCCCATCGGGTCCCAGCCCTGCTGCCGGCTGCGCCATCCCCGGCCGAAACCACCGGCCTGCTGCTCGCTCATCGCGCGTCTCCGATCCGCTGGGTGGTGGGTCGCAGTGAGCTGGGCGCGTTCAGATCGGCGTCGCGGTCGACGCCCACACCGAGCCGGTCGACCAGCTCGCCACCGAGCCAGGCGCTGATGCCGAGAATCGCCACCGCGACGATCTCGATGGCGATGAGCGCGCCACCGGCGGCCCGCGAGTCGGCGTTGAGCCGCACCGCCCAGACGGCGGCGAAGAGCAGGATCACCGCGACGTTCGCGCCCGCGTGCAGCAGACCCACCCGCTTCGCACGGGTGCCGGTCGGAATCGCCAGCAGGTCGAACGAGCCGGCCGCCGCGGCGAGCAGGCCGCCGATCAACCCGACGGTGATGTTCCAGTACGCGACCTCGCCGAGGAAGTCGGGCCCGCCAACGGTGTCGATGATGTCGAAGAGCACCGCCGTGACCAGCAACGCGACCGGGAACATGACAAGCATCGGATGGACTGGGTGACCCAGCACCTTGAGTCGGCTCTCCATGTCCCGGCCTCCACTGGTGGGCGCTTTCGCGAACGGTACGTGCGGCGGGCGTGTCGCGTGAGGCCGTACCCCCGGCGGTCGGGGGGCAAACCTCGATGGCCACGCGGGCCTAGGCTGGCGATGGTGGCGCGCCCGCCACCCTGGTCAACGGCTCAGGGAGGATCACGTGACGGTGGAGATCACCACGCACGAGGAACTGCGCGAGCTGCTCGGGACACCGCACTCCCGGGCCGCCAACAAGGACCGCCCCCGCCTGCACGAGCGGGACCGGCAGTGGCTCGCCGCCGCGCCGTTCTGCCTGCTGGCCACGGCCGGCGCGGACGGCAGTTGCGACGTCTCGCCCAAGGGCGACCCGGCCGGGTTCGCGCTGGTGCTCGACGACACGACCATCGCGCTGCCGGAGCGGCCGGGAAACAAGCGCGCGGACGGCTACCAGAACATCCTGGACAACCCGCATGTCGGGCTGCTCTTCCTGATCCCGGGCCGCACCGACACGCTGCGCATCAACGGACGGGCCCGCCTGGTCCGCGACGCGCCCTGGTTCGACGACATGGTGGTCAAGGGCCACCGGCCGGTGCTGGCCGTCGTGGTGGAGATCGAGCAGATCTTCTACCACTGCGCGAAGGCGTTCCTGCGGTCCGCGCTGTGGCAGCCCGAGACCTGGCAGCCTGACGTCCTGCCGTCCCGCGCCCGCCTGATCAAGGAGGTCGAGGCGCCCGTCGAGAGCCTGGAGGAGCTGGAGAGCCACTACGGCCCGGAGTACGCCAAGAAGATCTACGTCTAGGCGGTCAGCTCGACCAGCCGGCCGGATTGCCGAACGACTCACGGGAGATGCCGGAGCCGGTCTCCGGCCACGACCCGAACCGGTCGTTGTGCAGGTGGGCGAAGAAGTAGCACATGCTCTCGCACTCGGCGTCGAACACGGCGAGGGCGGGCGTGGCCCGGACCGCCTCGTAGTAGTCACGGCCGAGAGCGACGATGAAGCCCCGGCAATAGAGGAAGCCGTCGTCCGAGCCGTCGGTCACCTCGTGGATGTCGTCGCGGTCGATGTCGTGCAGCTTGCGCTCCACCACCCGGTCGAGGTCGGTCAACTCCTGCCTGGACAGTCCGGCGGAAAGGTGCGTGAGGCGGTCCAGGAAGGGGGACAGCCACCGGTCGATCGCCGAGGACCGCTCATCGTCGTCGGGCTCGTCGTCATCGTCGGCCGGATCGCGCTCGACCAGGGCTCGCCGCAGCGCCTGCGGCTCCGCGCCCAGCTCCGCCCAGGCGGACTCGATGAGCGCCCACAGTCGGGCCTCGTCGGCGGAGGTCGGCAACGTCCCGGTGGCATCGGTGGTCACAGTCACGCGCGGACCGTACGTCGCACCACCGACAGATCCGCTCACTGTGGAGCGTCTAACCTTCCCTGGTGGACGCTGACGACTGGCTGGCAGACACGCGCACGTCGTACGACACGGTAGCGGTCAGTTACGCGGACCTCGTCCGCGACTTCCTGGCGACCGCGCCCTACGAGCGGGCGGCGCTGGCGTTGTTCGCCGACCTCGTGCGCGTCGCGGGCGACGGTCCGACAACGGGTTCGCGGTCGAGGCCGAGATGACCGTGACCTCGCCCGAGAGCAAGCTCGGCGGGATCACCTTCGGCCGGCGGAAGCCCTGAGCCGACACACCCGTTGGCAGCCCTCCGCGGCCCCTGCTACCTTGAAACTGCGAACACCGTTAGCAATAACGGAACGGGGATTGGGGAAGCGATGACGGACGAGACGCGGCCGGTCTGGGTTCTCGGTGGTGGCGGGGTCGTCGGCATCGCCTGGGAGGTCGGTGTCCTCGCCGGTCTCGCCGACGAGGGGCTGACCGTGGACGCGGACGCGGTGCTCCTCGGCACGAGCGCCGGCGCCGTGGTGGGCGCCCAGATCGCCAGCGGAACACCCCTGCCCGAGCTGTACGAGCGCCAGCGACAGGGCGTGCCCCACGAGACCGCACCCGCGCTGGGCCTGCTCAGCCTCCTGCGGCTCGCCCGGGCACAGATGTTCGCCCGCAGCCCCGAGCAGGCCGCCCGCCGCCTCGGCCGACTCGCCCTCTCGGTGCACATCGACGACCCGTCGCGGCAGCGCCGGATCGCCGAGGCCCGACTGCCGGACCACACCTGGAAGGACGCCGATCTCCGCGTCACCGCCGTCGACGTCGAGTCGGGCACCCTCCGCGTCTTCACGCGGCACGACGGCGTGCCCCTCGTGGACGCCGTCGCCGCGAGCTGCGCCATGCCGCTGTCCGCGGCTCCGGTGACGGTCGACGGGCGTCGGTACATGGACGGCGGCATGCGGTCGGCCCTCAACTTGGACCTCGCACCCGGGAACGGCCCGGTGATCGCCCTCGTGCCGAGCACCGCCGCCATCGGGCCGTGGGCCCGCGTCGAGAAACAGCGGGCCACCCTGGGCACGGGTCGCCGGGTCGAGCTGCTGCTCCGCGACACCGCGTCCAAGCGGGCGCAGGGCACGAGCGTGATGGACCGGTCCGTCGTCCCCGCCCTCGTGGCCGCCGGACGGGACCAGGGCCGGCGCGAGGCGCCCCGCGTGGCCGCCGCCCTCGCCACGACCAACCAACCGTAGGCAGCGGGGCAGGTGCCCGCTTCCAGGCGACGATCGCCATCGACGTACCGGCGTGGCGGGCGCACCCGGCGGCGCGTGATCGCCGCCCCCGACCGGATTAGCGATCGTGGATAGAATCTAGCCGTGGCTCGGGAATTCGACACTCAGCTCATCGAGTCGGTCGCGGTTCGCCGCGCCCGCATGCGTGAGCTGCTGCTGTGGGGCAGGCAGCGCCGGGTCCGCGCCACCGGCGACGGTTTCCGGTGGCTGCGCACCGGTCTCGTGTTGTCGGCGGTGGCCTGCGCGGTGTGCGTGGGCTGGTCCTTCCTGCAGAACGTGGTCGCCGAGCAGCAGAAGGCACGCAACCCGCCAGCGGTCCAGCCGACGGGCCAGCGATGACCGGCCCGCAGACCCTCGCATCCGCCGGTCACCTCAGTCGGGTGACCCTCGCCGGGCCGCACCGCCGCATCGACCTCGTGCTGCCCGCCGACGAGCCGCTCGGCCTGCTGCTGCCCGAGGTCGTCGTCCTCGTCGGCCACCCGCCGACGGACGATTCGCGCGGCTACCAGATCAGCACCCTCGACGGTACGGTGCTCGACCCGGCCGGCAGCCTGCGACAGGCGGCCGTCCCCGACGGCTCGCTGTTACGGGTCGACCCGATCTCCGAGGCGCCGCCGGCGGCGATCGTCCACGACGTCTCCGACGAGGTCGGCGACGACCTCACCCGTCGACACGGCCGGTGGGGCGACGTCCCGCGAACGTGGACCGCCACCACCGCCTGCGTGGTGGCCGCCACGATGGCGGCACTGCTCTCCGGCCCACGGCTCGGCCCCGCGGTGATCGGCCTCGTCGGCGGCGTGGTCGCCCTGTCCGGCCTCCTCGTCTCGATGCTCGGGCGACGGACCGTCGGGGTGGCGGTGCTGCTCAGCGGTGCCGCGATGGTGATGACCGCCGTGCCCGGCTGGACCGACGACCGCACCGCCCGCTGGGCTCTGTGGGCCGTGGTGATCGGCTGCACGGTCCTGGCCGTGGGCACGGCGACGGGCAATGGGCGTGCCGGCGTCCTCGGAGGCGGGACGGCAGTGGTCCTGGTCGCGGGCTGGAGCATCGCCCTACTGCTCGGCATGTCCGCCGAGCGGGCCGCGGCGGTGATGGCGATCGTGTCGGTGGGCGTGCTGGGGCTGCTACCCCGGTTCGCGATGATCGCGTCGGGCCTCACCCGTCTCGACGACCGACGCAGCAACGACGAGCCGGTGAGCCGCGTATCGGTACAGGCCGCCGTCGACTCCGCGCATCGAGGCCTGGCCGTCGCGGCGATCGCGGCGGCGACATCGGCAACACTCGCCGGGCTCGCCCTGGCGTCGACGCCCGGCCCGTGGCGGCTGGCGCTGGCAGTTCTGGTGGCCGCCGCCCTACTGCTGCGAATGCGCGCCTTCCCGCTGGCGGCCGAGGTGGTGGCGCTGGTGACCGGCGCGCTGGCCGTCGTGGGCGGCCTGCTGCTGTGCTGGATACGCCAGCGGCCCGACACCTGGTGGGCCACCGCCGTAGCGGCCCTCGGTGTCTGCGCGGTGACCCTGGCGATCCTGGCGTACCGGCCGCCGCCACACGTCCTGGCGCGAGGCCGGCAGATCGCCGACCGCGTCGAGGCCCTGACCGTGATGGCACTGGTGCCCGTCGCCGTCGGGGTGTTCGGGCTCTACTCGCGACTTCTCGACACCTTCTGACGGAGGCGGTGGCATGAGCGCTCCACCGGTGCCGCGCACTGCGCCGCCGACCGGCCCCTCGACGGCGGAGCCGGACGACCTGCCGATCTCGCGCAGGCCGCCCTCCGGCGACTCCGCGCTACGGCGTACGTGGCGCAGCGCCAGCCAGATGTTCACCAGCGGGCAGCAGACCCGGGAACTCGCCGATCTCGCCGCCGAGGTGCAGGCGCCCGTACACACCGGCCGGCGCATCGCGGTGGCCTCCGTCCAGGGCGGCGCGGGGAAGTCCACGGTTGCGGCGCTGCTGGCAACGGTGTTCGCGGCGCGACGCGCCGATCCGGTGCTCGCCGCGGACGCCGACCCGTACGAGGGCTCGCTGACCTGGCGGCTCGGGGTGCCGAGCGACCCGTCCCTACAGCAGCTCGCACCCGGCCTGCTCGCGGCGCGGGGTAGCGACCTGCGCGCGCTCGAACCACTCCTCCCCCGCACCGGTACGGGTCTGTGGGTGCTGCCCGGCGGCACCACCAACCCCAACCTGTGCACCGCTGTCACGCGGGCGCTGTCGCGCCTCTTCGCCGTCACCGTCACCGACTGCCCGCCCGGCCTGGAGGCCCGCACCCCGGCGGGGGTGATGGCCGACGCGCACGCGGTGGTGCTCGTCGCGGCCGCGACACCCGACGGGGTTCGGGGCACCTACCAGGCGCTGCGCCGGATCGTCGACGACGGGTACGGGACGTGGCTGGAGCGGGTGGTCGTCGTACTGGGCGCGGGCAACCCGCACGGCCGCTCGACGTTGATCCACGGTGCGGCACGTGAGCTGATCGGGCAGACCGGCGTGCCGGTGGTGGTCCTGCCCTACGACCGTCACCTGGCCGCCGGCGCGCTCATCACACCGTCGCGGATCGGCGAGGCGACGCTCGTGGAGGTGACCCGCGCCGCCGCGTTGGCCCTGACCCGCGCTCGGCAGATGTGACCGGAGGACCCCTGTATGTCGACGCGCATGGTTCATCGCCCCGCCCGGATGGCCCGCCCGATGTCCACCATGGACCCGCTCGTCCTGGACCCGCCCCCGCAACTGCCCGACGGCAAATCCGCGATGGGGATCCAGGCGCTGCTGCCGATGGCCGGTGCGGGTGTGGCCATGAGCATGATGATGTTCCTGCGCGGCTCCGGGTTCGCGGCGCTGGGCGCTGTGGTCATGGTGGCGGCGCTGGGCGCGGCCGGGGCGATGTACCTCACCCAGTTGGGCAAGGCAGGCCGACAGCGCCGGGCGCAGCGTGAGCGCTACCAGGATTATCTGGAGGAACTGCGCGACCAGTTGCGCGAGACCGAACAGCGTCTCCGCGATGAGGCGAACCTCCTCGACCCGCCGGTGAACCGCCTGCTCGACGTGATCCGCAGCCCGGCCCGGCTGTGGGAGCGCCGACGCGCCGACATCGACTTCCTGCACGTACGACTGGGCATGGGCGCGCTGCCCGTACGGCCGATCGAGCTGCGCGAGCAGAGCACTCCCACCAATCCGCTCGATCCCTTCATGCGCCACGAGGCGCGTTCGCTGATGCGCCGCTTCGCGCTGACACCGGGGCTACCACTGCGGGCGAACCTCGACTGTGCCGGGGATGTCAGCGTGATCGCGCCGAACCACGCCGAGGCCGTCGCCCTCGCCAGGGCGATCCTCGTGCAGGTCGCCACGTTCCACGCGCCGGACGACGTGACCCTCGCGATCATCACCACTCCGGAGCGTGCCCGGGACTGGCGGTGGGCCCGGTGGCTGCCACACCTGCTCGACCGGACCTCGATCGGCCCGTCCGGCCCGACGCCGCTGCTGGTCACCACGGCACAGACGCTCGCCGAACTGCTCCGCGAGGACCTGGAGGAGCGGACCACGAGCGCCCTCAAGTCGTTCCGCCACGGTGTCGGACGCACGGAGGCGAAGGCCCGGCCGCGCCTGCTGGTCATCGACGACGCGCACGGCGAGCTGGCCCGCGTACTGGCCAGCCCCGACCCGACGGTCGGTCTGGCCAGCCTCGGTGTCACCGTGGTACACCTGCTCTCCGACCGGCTGCACGAACCCGGCGACGTCTCCCGCCGGATCACCGTTGACGGCGACTCGGTCACCCTGGAAGACCTGAGCGCGTCCCCGGCGGTGACCGTACGCGGCACCCTCGACGAGGCACCGGGTCCGCTCGTGGAGGGACTGGCCCGCAGCATCGCCCCACTGCGGTTGTCCGCCGATTCCTACGACGACGGCACCGGCACACCACCGGCCGACTTCCAGGAACTGCTGGGCCTGTCCGACCTCGCCGACCTGGATCTGGTCAGCCTCTGGCGGCCCCGCGGCGAGCGGGACTTCCTCCGCGTCCCGATCGGGGTCGATCCCGCGGGGCGTCCGGTGCTGCTCGACCTCAAGGAGCCCGCGCAGCTCGGCATGGGGCCGCACGGACTGTGCGTCGGAGCGACCGGTTCGGGCAAGAGCGAACTGCTGCGTACGCTCGTGCTCGCCCTGGCGGCGAGTCATCCGCCGGAGCGGATGGCGATGGTCCTCGTGGACTACAAGGGTGGTGCCACCTTCGCACCGTTCGGCGAGTTGCCGCACCTGGCCGGGCTGATCACCAACCTGGCCGCCGACGCGGCGCTGGTGGAACGGATGTACACCAGCCTCGACGGCGAGGTGCAGCGCCGCCAGCAGATGCTCGCCGACGCGGGCAAGGTCACCGACATCACCGAGTACCACATGCTCCGCGCGGCGCAGGGCGAGCAGACCGACCTGCCCCCGCTGCCCCACCTGCTGGTGCTCATCGACGAGTTCGGTGAACTGCTCGCCGCCAAGTCGGAGTTCATCGACCTGTTCCTGCGGATCGGCCGGATCGGTCGGTCCATCGGTGTCCACCTGCTGCTGTCCAGCCAGCGCGTCGAACAGGGCAAGATGCGCGGCCTGGAGAACTACCTCGCCTACCGGATCGGCCTGCGTACGCTCACCGAGATCGAGTCGCGCACGGTGCTCGACACGGTCGACGCGTTCCACCTGCCGCCGCTGCCCGGTAACGGCTACCTGAAGGTCGACGTGTCGATCTACCAGCGGTTCAAGGCCGCCTACGTGTCCGGGCCACTCGACGACGGCGCGAATGACGAACTCGCCCCGATCGTCGGGCCGCTGGCGAAGCCGATGCCGATGTTCGGCACCGCGTTGACCGACGTCGAGGACGTGCCGGACGAGCCCAGGGCCACCCGACGTACCACCGGGCCGACTCTGCTGTCCACTGTGGTACGCCAGATGGCGGCGAGCGGGCAGAGCGTGGCGGCGATCTGGCTTCCGCCCCTGCCGCCCCTGCTCACCCTCGACGAGGTTGGCGGTGGAGTGATCACCACACCGGACGGCGTACGTCTGGAAGTCGCCGTTGCGTCCGGCGGTGGCCTGCCGGTTCCACTGGGCCGTCTCGACGATCCGGCCCGCCAGTGGCAGGGGCCCTGGGTGTTGAACCTGGCGGGGAGCGGCGGCAACCTGCTCATCCTCGGCGGGCCCGGCAGCGGCAAGACGACGGCGCTGCGGACCCTCGCGCTCGGCCTGGCCACCACCCACCGCCCCACCGACGTCGGGATCTACGGCATCGACCTGCTGGGGAACGGTCTGTCCGGGCTCACCGAACTGCCCCACGTCGGCGGCGTCGCCAGCCGCGAGGACCGTGAACGCGTCCGCCGTGTCGTCGACGAGGTACACGCGATGCTCGCCCAGCGACAGCGCATCTTCAACCGGCACCAGTTCGACACGGTCGAGGACCTGCGCGGGGCCGACGAGAGCGTGCGGACCGAGGTCGGCTGCGTCGACGTGGTGTTGCTGATCGACGGGTACGGCCAGCTCAACGCGGAGTTCGAGAGCCTCGAGACCAAGGTGCACGCCCTGCTCGCCCGAGGCGGCCGTTACGGCATCCACGTGATCGGCACGGCCCGACGGTGGAGCGAGGTCCGCGCGGCGCAGCAGGTCGCCTTCGCCAACCGGGTCGAGCTGCGGCTCACGGACCCCGCCGAGTCGAGCATCGACGGCAGGCAGGCTCGCGCCGTCCCCAAGGATCAGCCCGGCCGGGCGCTGACCAGCGAGAAGCTGTTCGCGCAGGTCGCGCTACCCCGCCTGGACGGAGTCGCCGACCCGGCCAACGCCGGTCTGGTCGCGGCCGCCCGATCGGTGCGGGAAGCCTGGACCGGCGCGCTACCGCCGCCTGTGCGGGTCCTACCCGCCGTGCTCCCGGTGGCCGACCTGGCCGGTACCCCCTCCGGCCACGGAGTGGTCCCGCTCGGGCGCTACGAGCACGACTTCTCCCCCGCAGCCCTCGACCTCTTCGGCCGCGACCAGCACCTCCTCGTTCTCGGGGACCCCCGGACGGGCAAGACGAACCTGCTGCGGCTCGTCGCCGAGGAGCTGATGAGTCAGTACGACTCCGAGGAACTGGTCTTCGCCGTGTTCGACCCCCGCCGCGCCCTCGCCGAGGTCGTGCCCGACTCCTACTGCGGTGGGTACGCCACGAACCCGGCGCTCGCCCAGCAACTGTCCCGAGCCGTCACCGACGAACTGGCGAAACGGCAGTCGCCCGAGGCGGCGCGTACCCGGATCGTGCTGCTCATCGACGACTACGACATCCTCGCCGCCTCGGCCACGCAGCCGCTCGGCGCACTGGTCCCGTACGTGGCGGCCGGGCGCGACACCGGTCTGCACGTCGTGATGGCCCGACGGGTGGCCGGCGCCTCACGCGGCCTGTTCGAACCCTTCCCGCTGGCCGTACGGGAGGCCGGCTGCCTCAGCCTGCTCATGTCGGGCGACCGGACGGAGGGCCAACTGTTCTCCGGCGTGCGGCCCATGGTCCTGCCGACCGGCCGCGCGCAACTGATCCGTCCCGGCGACAACCCCCGCGTGGTGCAGACCGCCTACACCGGCGAGACCAAGGAGCACTGATGACATTCGACACGGTGGCGTTGTGCCGGGCCGAGCCCGATGCCGCAACGATGCTCGGTGCCCTGCTCGCGGCCGGCTCCGAGCTGAAGATGGACACCGTCGAGGCGGCCGGACTGGTGCAACTGTTCGACCCTGTCGACGGCCGGCTGCTGCTGAGCGTCGAGGCCGCGCGTCTGGTGCGCGTACCCGGCGAGGCACAGCGGCTACTGGGCCTGGCCGCCACCGACGACGTACCCCAGCCGATCTGGTGGGTGGAGAGCCGGGCGCCGGGCGCGGACCCGCAGGCGGCGGAGGTCGCCCGTCGCTTCACCGCCGCGCTGGTCGAGAGCACGGGAGGGCTGACATGGGAGAGCCGATGAACGGTACGACCGACACGATCACCGATCGTGCGGTCGTCCTGCACCAGGACCGTGCCGTGGTCGGCCTTGCGCCGTGGCTCGCGCAGGCCGCCGTCGACGCGGTACGCGACGGTCTGCTGCTCCAGGTCGTCACGCCGGCTGACGGCGTCATCACGTACCCGTTCGAGACGATGCTCGCCCAGGCACAGGGGCAGTGGATCGTGCGGGCGGGCGACCAGTACCGCGACGGGCTGACCGGGCTGCCGTTGCAGTGGGACGGCCAACGCTTCGCCAGGTCAGACGCCGCGCAGCCCGCCGATCCGTTGCCCACCGACGAACCGTGGACGGGCGGCCTGGAAGTCCAGATCGTCACCGTGCACCCGGCCACCGAGGCCCTCCGGCTGGGTGCCAGCACGGAAGCCGCCGTCCGCGCCCTCACCGGCGGCGATCCGGCCGGCTGGGGCGTCGCGGAACCCGTCACCGAGCCGTGGTCACGCCACGAGCTGACGGCGTTCTGTCGTACCCGCGCGCCGGCACCCACCAGCCTGACCATCGTCGGCGGCGAGCGCGAGTCGGCGACGCTCGGAGTTCTGACGGTCGAGCGGGTCGACGTCGGTGTCCGCGAACAGCTCCGACTGGCCGGCCCACCACTGTCGGTCGTCGACGCGACGACGATCGAAGGGCTCGCCGAGAAACTGGCCGGTACCGCCCGCAGCATGATCGTGTCCGTGCATCCGGGCCGGTCCGGTGGGCTGCGCTCCAGCACGCCGAGCATGCCGGCGCTGCCGTGGGGAATTCTGGTCGGCCATCAGGAGAGGCCCGTCGAGTCCGAACAGGAACTCGTCGTGGGCCGCGCCCTCGGGAGGGGTGCTCGGCGCGCGTGGTGGTATCGACTCGACGGTGGTCCTGGTGCGCCGTACGAGACGCTCGGCGCGGTGGTGCGCCGCTACGGTCTGAACGTCCCCCGCTGACCGTCGGCTCGGTCGACGGACTCGAGGATCCGCTGAAGGCCCCGGACGAGGTACCTGGGCCGGTAGCCCAGCCCTTCCAGCTCAGCGACCATCTTCCGCGCGGCTGGTTCGTCCGACTGGCCTCGGCGGAAGTAGCCTCAAAGCAGTGACGGCCTAGGCTCGCGCGCGCTCGCTGTCGATGAGCCACCGCTTGCTTGCCGCCTCGGCACGCGCCTTCTCGTGCAGGTCCGGATCATTCGCCAACTGGTCAAAATAGTCACGCTCATCCGACCCGCCGAGACTCAGAATCACCGGAATTGTGTCGATCGTGTGACGCCACGGCAGGCGCCGCGTGGCCGCCTTGAGGAGATCGAGCGCCCTGGCGCGCTCTACGACATCCAGATGATCCCGTGCGACCCAACTAAGCCAACGGAGCAGATCCAGGGTCAGACCATTGACGATGAAAGTCGCCCACATCTGCCCTACCGCCTCGATGAACTCATCCGAGGGCTCGGTCCACGTGACGTCGAGGATCTCCGCCACGTCCCCCTCCTGCAGCCAGTCACGCACGTTCGCGCGCGTCACGTCGGCGAGGGTCGGCAGCCGCCGCATGAGCCTCACCTGCAGCAGGAACCAGTCGTCGTCGAAGAACGCCTCGGGCAGCCCCCAGGTCGGGTCCTCGCCATAACGAGCGGCCGAATTCACCTGGAACGCCAGACACGCTTCCAGGGCCGAGAGTGCCAGCGCCCGCTGCTCAGGATCAGCCGGCAGGTCCCTGATCACGGGGTGACGTCGACCTGATTCCGCCGCCTGCCACGAGGGCGGCAGGCTGGCCAACAGTTCGGGCTCTATCAGAGCATCACTCACGGAAAGATCAACTCCATAGGGCTTGAGGGATTGGCGTGCCACGGGTGACGTATGCATGCACGCCGTCTTCGCCAGCCGCGAGTTAACTGGCGACGGCGGTCGGGAACTCGGCGACGACCTAAGGAGCCACTTCTACTTCGCGCGGCGGGCCGACCCTAGACCTCTGCGCGCATGCATTCGTCGAACGTGATGTCGCCATACTCGTCCCCGCCGATCTCGCGGTAGCCCGCGATCTCGTCGAACTCCGGGTCGTCGCTGAACTTGATGACCAACTCGGCACCGGCGGTCTCGGCGAGAAACTTCCCGCCGACAGAGAATCCTTTGACCGCGCCACTCTCGTCTCTGAGCCGCTTACCAAGCCCGATGATCAACTTGCGAGACGGGCAGACCAGGTAGCTCGAAATACTCATGACCCTCCCCAACCTGCGCCCGAGACGGTCGTCGATCGATCACCGCCGAGGCGGCAGGCTCGGCGTCCCAGCTGCACTTCTCCGGCGAGCCGGCGACTGGCTGCGCCGAAACCTCCAGGAGCTCCCCCACTAGCTCGGCTCGCGGCGGCCGATGAACGCGCTCACACTCTCCGCCTCGGCGCGGGTCTTCTCGTGGAGGCCCGGATCGTTCGCCAGACGATCGAAGTAGCCCTTCTCCTCCGAGTCGTCGAGATCGAGAATCGCCGGCATGGTGACGATCGTCAGACGCCACTGCAGACGAGGTGTGGCCTCCTTGAGAAGGTTGACCACCCGGGCTCGTTCCGAATCGTCCAGCTGGTCAGGCCCCACACCGCGGAACCAGCGGACCAGGCTTTCTGTCGCTCCCTGCAGGATGAAGAAGGCCCATGATCGACCAATGCTGTCGATGACCTCGTCCGGTGGCGTCGTCCACGTGACGCCGAAGACGTCCTCCGAGTCCAGGTACGCGTCGGCCCAGGCGCGCACGTTCTCGGGCGTGACGTCGGCGAGAGTCGGCATCGACTGCTTCAGCCGCGTGTAGAGAATGAACCAGTAGTCGTCGAAGAACTCCTTGGGAAGCCCCCAATCGGTCTCGTCGCCGTAACGGTCCCGGACGTCCACCAGATAGGCGAGGCACGTCTCCAACGCCCGTAGGGCTTCGGCCCGCTGCGGTGGGTTGGGCGGCAGCTCCCGCGTCGCCTTTCCACGCTCGACGGGATCCGCCAGCCGCCATGGGACTGGCACGGCGGCCAGCATTTCGGGGGCAACCCAGGGATCGGTCACAGGAAATCAACTCCGTAGGGCCTGAGGAAGTCACGTGCCGCGTCGAGATTCGGCAGGTGCTCGCCGAACCAGGCGCCCGGCTTGCGCATCGGATGCGCCGGGTCGGCTGCGGCCCGCTCCACCGCCTCCTGCAGCGCGGTCAACTGCTGCGGGGTCAAGGTACGTCCACCGATGGTAATCGGTACGTTCTGATCGGCGAGCCGTTCAATCGCCATTTGTGGAGGATCGTTACCAGCGCGGCTGAAGAGCCCCGTCCAGCCCTCATCGGTGCCGACCCGAACGCTCACCTCACGTCCCGGGGCACCGTCACGCCAGTCGAGCATGCGTTCCAACTGAGCGGGATCGGATCGGAACTTGTTGGCCACGGTCTGTGCGGTGGCCTTGACCTCCGTCACGTGAACGTTGCCGTCAGCGGTTTGGTAGACGAGATCGCTTTCGGGGATACGCCCGGTGTCGACGACCGTGCCGTTGCCCAGGTTGACTCGTTCACCGGCGACGACGTTCAGACCGATTCTGCTGCCGGGCGCCAGATCGCCGCTCTGCAGCACCTCGTTTGCGGCACGCAGCTCCGTCGCCGCCCCCTCGAAGGCAGACCGGTCCCCGCTGAGGTTGTTGAGCACGTCGCGGAAAATGTCTCCCTGCCGGTCGACGCCTCCCGCCAGCCGCCCGGAGTCCTGGAGGTCCATGAAGTCCCGCGCCGCCTGGTTGGCCATGCCGTCCGGCAGGTCGGTACGAGAGAGCAAATCTTGCACTTGAGCCCGCGCTGCGGGATCGAGCCGCTCGGCCTGATCAACGAAGCGCTGCTGCTCATCCGGCGTGAGATCCCGCCCGCGATCGGGGTTGCCTCCGCCCTGCGGGTTCCCGTCGGGGGCGTTGCCGTCCGGCAGGTTGCCACCAGGCCCGTTGCCGTCCGGCAGGTTGCCACCAGGCCCGTTGCCGTCCGGCAGGTTGCCACCAGGCCCGTTGCCGTCTGGGAGGTTGCCACCAGGGGTGTTGCCCTCCGGCAGGTTGCCGCCCGGGGTGTTGCCTTCCGGGATGTGCCCACCGGGGGCGTTGCCGTCCGGGATGTGCCCACCGGGCGTCAGGTCACCTGGGACGTGACCGCCTGGCGTGTTCCCGCCAGGCAGGTGGCCGCCTGGGCCGTTACCGCCGTCCATGTGCATCGCGTCGCCACCGCGGACGTGGGGCATCTCGACATCGAAGCCACGCGCGATCGGCACGTCGCCGGCGATCGCCGGAACCAGCCCGAGCTGCGGGATCTTGATGTCGAACTTCCTGGCGAAGTTGATCGCCACCTCGCCGACGGTGGGCAGCTTGTCGATCCAGTTACCGGTGCGGACCAGCGCGGCGCTGATCCGTGCGGCGGTGGCGCTGCCCCGAATGGTGTTGACCGCAGCGCCCGCGCCACGCAGCCCGGAGGCGGCACCCTTGGTACCCACGATCGCCGAGACGATATTGAAGGTGGCCATGCCGGCCGCCTTCGACTTGTCCTCGCCCCACGTGTCGTACGCGATGATGGTCTTTCCCGCGTTGAGCAGGAGATTGCCCGCCTCACGCTGCTCCATGAACGGCATGCCGACCGTCTGGTCGATCACGATCGTCACCGGGTTGACGTAGATGGAGACCGCCCACACGAACTTGCCGAGCCCCAGCCACGACTGACCGGCGGTGCCCCAGCTCCAGTCGCCGGTGGTGGGATCGCGGCCGATCAGCCCGCCCAGGTCTTGAAGCATGGTGACAAAACTGATGCCCATGCCGACGAAGTACGCCCCCACGTCGCCGAAGAAGCCGCGGTCGTGCTCCTCGGTGCTGCCCCACGGCAGAGCGCCGTCCTCACCGGCGGCGGCGTTCAGCGTGTCGGCGGTGAAGCCGTACTCGCCGTCCTCGGCCTGGCCGTCGGCGTTGTCGGCCCGATACTGACGGCCGCCGTACAGCGCGTTGATTGTGTTGGCGCACTTGCGCTGCGCCTCGAAGAACGCGGCCACCTGCGTGTCCACGGCGGTGATGAGGCCGTTGTGCTTGTCGACCTTGCCCTGGTCCTCGCGCCAGTCCTCGTCGTCCTTGATCGAGCCGACGAACTCCTCCGCCTGGCTCTTCAGCGCGGCGAGTTGAGCCTTGATCTCCTTGACCTCGGTGGCGTACGTGGCCAGAGCGGCCCCGACGGCCTGGATGTCCTCGCCGACGGAGGCCGACACCGTACGCACCGGGCCGGTGGCGGCGAAGAGCTGCGCCGCCTCCGGCGCCTTGTACACCGCCGCCAGCCCCTGCCAGGTGCTGTCGACCGCCTGGCCGGTGTTGGCGAAGTCCACGCCGACGGTCCGGACCGTCTGGGCATGGGTAGCCAGCGTGTCCATGTTGCCGGGGATCTGCGGAATCTCCCCAGGGTTGATCATCGGGGCACCGCCCCACGGCCCGGCCCCGGCATCGTGGCCGACGGGTCGGGTGCCGCCGCGGCGCTGCGCTGCGCGTTCGCGGCCATCTCGAGATCACCTTCGACGTAGGCGTTCGTCGCCTGCGCCGCTGCCTGCATGCACGCCCCCGTGCGAGTGAACACGAACTCGAGATCCGTCCGAATCGACTCGACGAAGCCCTGAAGCGCCTGGCCCACGATCTCCGAACTGGACTCGGTGGCGGATCCCTCCAACGCCGAGTTCAAGCTCGTCATCTGCCCCTCGAAGGGCATGGCCGCGGCATGTGTACGAGTCAGGACGTCGCGCACTCCACCGGGGGAGATATCCCACGCGCTCACGCTCGTGCTCCCTCGTCAACAACTCGTCGGATAACGACTCAACCGATCGACTGCACCGCAGAGCGGGCCCGGGACAGCGTGGTGTTCGCCGTCTCGTCGTTCTTGGTCATGGTGGTCTTGACCAGGTCGATGATCGTGCGGACCTCGCCCGCTGCCCGGTTCCACCGGTCCTCGACTGTCCGGTACTCCTCGGACACCCCATCAGCCTGGAAGTCGGCCATGGCGGCGGCGACGTCGGAGCTGCGCTGCGAGATCAACGACTCGAGCCGCCCGATGATGCCGGCGAGGTCACCTTGAACCTGCTGCGAGGTGCCGGTGTCGAAACTGCGTCGGTCTGTCATGACTGTCACTCCCCGTGTCAGCGGCTGCTGGAGAACCTGGCGGCGTCGAAGTTCGCGGTGCCCTCGGACGACCTGGCGTTGTCCGACATTTCGGTGTCACCCTGGCCGAACGAGGAGTCCATCCCACCCTGGCCGCCGAGAATCGCACCGAGAGCCGAGTTGAGTTCGGCGGTGATCGAATCGGCATTGGCCTTGAACGAATCGAACGCCACACGTCCGGCCCCGTTGAAGTTGCCCTGCAACGGCTCCGCCGCGGTGATCAACTGCTTGATCAGAGAACCGAGATCATCGGATGACCCCTGCGTCTGCTTGGTCAGACTGCCGAGCGTCTGCGCCCCCATGTCGAACTTCATGCCACCCCTCCCGGTCATCGGTCCAACGTCCGCCATCAATGCTACGAGGTTCGCGCCACATCTACGCCAACTGATTCGACACAGGTCGATAACTGTGGGTGGTTGCCGGATAGGCCAACGGGCAACCCGACCGTCGACCTACGCCTCGAAGGTCGCGCTCCCCGACCTGTCATCGATCATCGAGGTTCGTCCCTGGACTGCACGAGGGTCCGGCCGACGACGATGTGCCGTGGCCCTTCGGGTGCACGATCCGCTGTCCGTCGACCTCAAGACCCACGGGATTGCTCGACGCCCTCCGCAGAGGTGTGGGTCGGACCAGACGGTGCGATGATCCGCCGTCCGAGGAGCACCGTGACGGCCGTGCCGGCGGCAAGTGCGAGCGCCGCGAACGTCGCGGTCTCGTCCTCGGTCAGGGTGCCGAACATCATGGAGAGGGGTCCGGACCACGACGTGAGCACCACGGCCAGCAGGCCGAGCAGCAGGCCGCCGATCTGCGCGGCGACCAGCGCCACGGGCCACGCCGCGACCGTGAGAGCCAGGGTACGCAGCGTGCGGCCGACGGCCAGGCCGATGATGCCGGCCAGGGCGGTGATGAACACGGTCTGCATCACCATGAAGCCGATGTTGTTCCGGTGGAGCTCGCGCAGCACCGCGAAGCCGGCATCGTCAAGGATCAACGTGTACCGGGCAGCCGCCAGGCGGAACGGAACGGCTACCGTGACCGCGCCGATCCCGCCGGCCACCAACGCCCAACGGAGCTTGGTGATAAGCCAGCGTAGCCGGGGCACCGACTGGGTGAGCAGGAAGTCGTCGGTCGACTCCTCCCGTTCCCGGGCGAACAGCGGCACGCCCAGGATCAGCCCGAGCAGCAACGGCACGAACGCGGCGACCAGTGCGATGGCCTGGGCCAGGTTCGTCGCCGAACCGGCGGGCAGGCAGCTGACGAGCGGTTCACACAGGCCGGTACGGTCAGCCGCGTAATCCCCGATCACGATGCCGTGCACGTCGGCCTGCTGCCGGATGACATACGCACCGGCCAGCACGAAGGCGGCCGAGGCGACGCTCAGCGCAGCCGCGATGATCAGGTACGGGCGCAGCAGCCGCAGGGCGAGCCAGTTCATGCGGTGGGCACCTTTCGCTCCGGCTGCGGGCCGGCCGCCCGCAGGTAACCCAGGATCAGTTCCTCCAACGCCGGGCGGTGCCATGCCAGGTCAGCCGTCGGGACGGGTCCGGCCGACCGGATCAGGGCAGCGGCGTCGCGGCCCGCGGCGCGGACCTCGATGACCTCCGTGCCGTCGAGCGCACCGAGCTCGCGGCCAGCGCCCACCGCGACCAGGTGGCCGGCCAGCGCCTGTTCCACCTCGATGGCGAGGCGAGTGCGACCTTCGGCCAGCACCACCAGGTGATCACAGACGCCGTCGATATCGGCCACCACATGCGACGAGAGCACCACAGTCGTGCCACGGTCGGCGACGTCCGCCATCAGCACCCCGGCGACCTGGGCCCGGGCGACCGGGTCGAGCGGCGCCAAGGGCTCGTCGAGCAGCAGCAACCGGGGGCGCTTGGCCAGCGCCATCACCAGCGCCAGGCGGGTGCGGTGCCCCGGGGCGAGGTCACCCACCCGGGCTGCGGGCGGTAACGCGGCGTCGTCGGCGAGCTGTTGTGCGTACGCGTGATCCCAGCGCGGATTGAGCCTGCCGCCCAGGACCAGCGTCTGCGCCACCGTCAGCATCGGGTAGAGCGGCGCGTGCTGGGCCACATACCCGATCGAGGGAAGTGCGCGGTCTCCAGTCGGCTCGCCGAACACCCGCACCGCGCCGCGGTCCGGCCGCAGCAGCCCAGCGGCGACGCGTAGAAGCGTGCTCTTGCCGGCCCCGTTGCGTCCGACGATCGCGGTGACGGCACCAGGCGGCACGGTGAGCGAGCAGTCGTCGAGGGCGCGCCGCCCGCCGAAGCGGGAGGTGACCCCCGCGACGTCTAGCGCCGGAGGCACGCGGTCAGCCGACACGGTCAAGCTCCGCCACGACCGGTTCGGGATCCGCCGTCACCTCGGCGAGCAGAGCCTGCATGTCCGAGACGTCCAGACCCGCCGCTCGGGCGCGAAGAGACCAGGCGGCCAGCTCGCGACGCAGCACCTGCCCGTTCTGCGGCAGCGGCGTCAGGTGCTCCCGCACGAACGTGCCGGACCCCTGCCGCGCTTCCACCAGACCCGCCATCTCCAGCTCCCGGTACGCCTTGAGAACGGTGTTGGGATTGATGCCCGTGTGCTCCGAGACCTCCCGGGCGGGCGGCAGCTGATCTCCGGGTGCCAGCCGGCCCATCCAGACCGCCTGGCGGACCTGCTGCATCAGCTGGACATACACGGCGGTCCCGGTCCGCCGGTCGATCCGGAAGATCACCGTGACCACCAATCCATCAATTGACTAGTGGACTGACTGTCCCCGAACCGGTCGACCCTGTCAAGATCGCGACGGACCGCCCACCGTGAGCTGAGGCTGACTGATCATCGATGAAAAATGCCCCGATCAGCGTCTCCGCTGATCGGGGCATCCTCTGAGCCGCCTGACGGAATCGAACCGTCGACCTACGCATTACGAGTGCGTCGCTCTAGCCGACTGAGCTAAGGCGGCAACGATCAGGAAGTGTACGGCACCCGGAGGCCCCAGGCGGAGCGGGATACCCCTGCGGCACTCCGGTCAGCACCAAACGGACAACCACCCCCATCCGGCTAATTACCGGACAGCGCTGCATCCAGACCGGTACTACGCTGCGGCGGGTGACTGACGAACGCGACGATCACCCAGGACCGGCGGAGGAACAACCCGACGGGGAGCCGGCTCCTCGCCGCCCGCGCTCGACCGATCCGCTCGAACTGGGCTTCACCCCGCGCAAGCCGGTGCCGTGGCTGGCGCCGTTCCTGCTGATCAGCACCGGCATCCGGACGCTGCTGGCGATCCTGTTCGGCGCGTACCTCGACAAGCGCGAGTTGCAGAACGCCTTCGGCGACGACATCTTCCGGCAGGCCGGACCGGACGGTGGGCTCTGGCTCGACTACGTGGCCGACCTCGGGGACGGCTTCCACGCCACCTACTCCGTCGCGTACCTGCTGGCGCAGCCGGAGCTGACCGTGGACGGGCACCGGCTGCCCCGCGCGCAGACACTCGTGATGGGTGGCGACCAGGTGTACCCGTCGGCGGCCTACGCGGAGTACGAGAACCGCTGCAAGGGCCCCTACCAGGCCGCGCTGCCGGCGACGCCGCCCGACCGTCCCACGTTGTTCGCGGTGCCGGGCAACCATGACTGGTACGACGGCCTGACCGCCTTCCTGCGGCTGTTCGTCCGCTCCCGGGACCGCAACTTCGCCGGCTGGCGTACCGGGCAGTCGCGGTCGTACTTCGCCGTCGAGTTGCCGGCCGGATGGTGGCTGCTCGGCGTCGACGACCAGTCCGGCTCGTATCTGGACGACCCGCAGTTGGCCTACTTCGACGAGGTGGCCCGGCGCCTCACCCCGGAGTCGAAGGTAATAATTGCGACGCCGTCGCCGACGTGGGTGAAGGCCGCCGACAGTCCGACGGCGTACGACTCGATCGACTACTTCGTCCGCACGATCATCGACCCGACGGGTGCACAGGTACGGCTGCTGCTCTCCGGCGACCTGCACCACTACGCCCGCTACACCGGACCCGAGCGGCAACTGATCACCTGCGGTGGCGGCGGGGCCTATCTGTACCCGACGCACAAGCTGCCGAAGCGCATCGAGGTGCCACCGCGCGACACGCTGGCCCGGCGGGCCAGCCGCACCCAGGCGTACGACCTGGTGGCCCGCTATCCGGACGTGGCTCGCTCGCGCCGCTACGGCTGGGGCATTTTTCCTCGACTGCCGTTCCGCAATCCCGGCTTCACCACGCTGCTCGGCACCCTGCACACCCTGCTGATGCTCGCGATGGCGGGCGCGACGGCGAACTGGGCCGACAGCAGCGATCAGCGACTGTTCAGCGTCCCGCTGGTGATGATGGTGCTCGTGACGGTGATCGCAGCGGTCCTGTTCGCCAAGCCGCCCAGCGCCAGCGGCAAGCGGCACGCGCGGCACTGGCTTCTCGGCGTCGGCCACGGTGTGGCCCATGTCGCCCTCGCCGCCGGCGGCGCCTGGGTCTGGTTGGCCCTGCCGTTCTACGACTGGCCGTGGCCGCTGCCGGCGGTCGCCGCAGTGGTGCTGTACGGCCCGGTCATCGGCCTGGTGGCGAGCCAACTGGTGGCGGCGTACCTGCTGGTGGCGAGTGCGTTCGGGGTCAACGTCAACGAGCTGTTCGCCGGCCAGGGCATCGAGGACTCCAAGTCGTTCCTGCGGCTGCGCATCGACCCGGACGGCACGCTGACCGTGTACGCGATCGGCGTCGACCGGGTCTCCCGCGACTGGCAGGTCAATCCCGACCAGTCCCCGACGGCAAGCTGGCTGCTCCCCAAAACCGCCCTGACCCCGCACCTGACGGAACCCCCGGTGGTCCTCACCTGACCCACTCCGCCGTCCCGCCTAGCTGATCATGAAGTTATTGCCCCGACACGCCGACAGTGGTGGCAATAACTTCATGATCAACCGGGAGCGGGAGGGGAGCCGGGAGGGGGCGCGGGGGGCGCGGGGGAGGTTAGGGGGTGTAGTGCTGGTCGTGGGCTTGGCGGGGGGCGCAGACGGAGGCGCGCGAGCAGGAGCAGCGGGAGCCGTCGGCGTCGAGGCGGACGGTCACCGCATCACGGGGCACGCTGTGTCCTACCACTCGGCCAGCACCCTCGGGCGTCGTCACCCGACTGCCGACGGCGGGCGCGGTCTCCTGGAAGCGCTGGTACAACGGGTGCTCGTACTTGAGGCAGCACATCAACCGACCGCATGCCCCCGAAATACGCAGCGGGTTCAGCGGCAGGTCCTGATCCTTGGCCATCCGGATCGTCACCGGCTCGAAGTCGGTGAGGAACGTCGCGCAGCACAGGTCCCGGCCGCACGACCCGATGCCGCCCTGCACGCGGGCCGAGTCGCGCGCCGAGAGCTGGCGCAGCTCGACCCGACAGTGCAGGGTGGCGCCCAGGTCGCGGACCAACGAACGGAAGTCCACCCGGTGCGGGGCGGTGAAGTAGACGGTGCTGCGCTCGCCACCGCCGTCGGCGGAGCCGAGCACGTGGTCGACGGCCACCACCTTCATCGGAAGGCCGTGCGCGCGGATCAGCCGTTTCGCCGCCACCTTCGCCTCGGCCTTGCGGCGACGCAGTGCCTCGTCGCGGCGTAGGTCGTCGTCGCCGGCCACGCCCACGAGCCGGGGGAAGCCGTCGGTCTCCTCGCTCACCCACTGAGCGGCCCAGACGCACTCGGCCACCTCGGGCCCGTCGTCGGTCGGCACGAGCACCCGGTCACCCACCTGCGGACGCAACTCGCCCGGGTCGAGGTAGTAGAGGCGCCCGTACCGGTTGAAGCTGACCGCGCAGAGCATGCCCATCCCCCCACCCTACGACGGATCACCGCAAAGGACGCAGCGGCCGATGCCTCGGCCGCCATTCATGACCGTCGACTCGACCGATTGCCGAGCCACCCGTCGTGCCGATGACCCTCGCCCAGACGGTTGAATCCGCGCCCCAGGAGGGGACAAACGCTCGCGAGCGGCGTTGAGTGGAGGCAGACCTGCGGGGGGTGCAGGGGGAAGACCACGGCGTCGCCGTGGGCGCCGACTCTGCTCAGGCGCCCACGAGCGACGCCGTGGCCTGTCCGCGAGCGAGCCCCATGGCCGGACCGAGCCACACACCAGGGCCGGAGCGCGACGACGTCGTGGCCGGATCTGGCTACCAGCCGACCCGGGTGGGCTGGTCGTAGCGGGGGCGGCCCTGGGTCGTCGGCCGCCAGGTGGACTCGGCCAGGCTCGGTGCCCACTGGCGCAGCAGGGTCTCGGCACCGTCGTACGCCACGCAGAGCACCGCCAGCACCCGCGCGGCGATCTCGGCCGCGTCGGCGACGCCCGGCCCGACCGGCGTCAGGCGGGTCGGTGGACCTGCCGCGGTGGCGGCGACCACGGCCACCGCCTCGGCCGAGCGCAGCACGTCGGCCACCGTCCGGGCGAGGGCAAGGCGGCTGCCCTCCACCCAGTCGGCGAGCGCGTCGGCGTATCCGGCGGTGGAGTCCATCCGGCCGACCAGGCTCTCCGGACCTTCGTCCAGGTGGCGCAGCAGCGCGGCACGCTCCTGCCCGTACGCCGAGGCGGCCGGCCCCGACCAGAGCACCGGGTCGGTGAGCGCGGCGCCGACATCGTCGTACCCCCGGACCAACCGGCGCACGGCGTGCCCGGCGCTGGCCAGCGGCGCCGGGTGCAGGTCGAGGAAGCCCCGGACGGCGTCGCCCGGCAGCACCTGCATCCGGCGTAGCAGCGGCCAGACCCGGTGGCCTTCGGGGACGCCGGCCGCGAGCAACGCGTCCACCCGGCGAAGCAGATCGAGGCCGGGTTCGGCGAGCCGGTCCAGTGGATCCATCACGGCTCTCCGGTGATCCGGCGTCGTGCCGCGCGGTCGACCTCGGCGTAGCGGTCGGCGGCCTCGCGGACCGCCGAGGCGGCGGCGGCGAGCCGGCCGGCGGCGGCTCGCGCCTCGCGGGCCCGGTCGTCGGTGGCGGCGGCCCACTGGCGGTACAGCGCGCGACCGATCTCGCCGGGGCGACCCGGGGCGTCCGCGCCGAACGCGGTCTGGGCCGGATCGCTGGCGGTGACGGTGTGGGACAGGGTGGTGAGCGTGGCGCTCGCCTCGTCCAGGCGGGCGGAGAGGGCGCGCAGTGTGTCCATCTCAGGCCCCCGCGAGCGGTCGGTAGGCGGCGAACGTCTCGTTGTGCAGCTTCTCCCGGGCCCACTCGGCGGCGTCCGCCGCCGCGGTGACAGCGGCCTGCACCGAGCCGGCCACGTCGCGCGGGCTGCGGGCGTGCAGTGGCCCCAGGAACCGGACGTCGGTGATCCGCCCGCCGGCGGTGACCACCACCTCGACCAACCCGTCCGGTGATCGGACGGTGACCTCGACCGTCGACACGGCCTGGTCGAACTCGGCCTGCAACGACTCGATACGGCGGTAGCGCCGCACCGCCTCCTCGATCCAGGCCTCGTCGATCTCCCCCCGCGGCATCGGCGACTCCTCCCGGATGGGCCATCACTGAGCGTGCTGTCGCCGTCACCACGGCACACCGGACCGTACCGCACACCAATCGCGCGTGTCGATGGCTGTGGACAACCGGGCGGGAGCTGCGGCTCAGCCCTTCCAGAGGGTCAGCATCATCGCCTCGACCGCGATGCGCGGCTTGACGTTCGCCTCGATCGCCGCCCGGCAGGCGAGCACGGCCTCCAACCGGCGCAGCGACCCCTCGGCGTCCCACTTCTGGGCTCCGGCGGCAGCGAGCGCGGCGGTGTCGGTGTGCACCGCGTCGACCGGGGCGCGCAGCGCCATGGTGAGCGCGTCGCGGTAGAAGCCGGCCAGGTCGACGAGCGCCCGGTCCAGCGCGTCGCGTTGGGCCCGGGTGGCCCGCGACTTCTGCCGCCTCTCCAGTTCCTTGAGCTGCCCGGCGGCACCCCGGATCGCGCCGGCCGCGCCCCGGCCGGTGCCGCCCGCGCCGAGCGCCGTCTCCAGCGCGGCCCGTTCGGCCGTGTCGGCCTCGGCGACCGACGCCTCGGCCTCCGCCTCGGCGGCCTCGATCAGCGCGGACGCCGCGTCGAACGCCGCGCCCACGCCGGTCAGCCGGCGCGGTACGGCCAGCACCGCCTCACGCCGCTTGCGGGCCTCCGGGTCGCGGGCGAGCCGGCGGGCCCGCCCCACGTGGCCCTGCGCGGCCGACGCCGCCCACTGCGCCACGTCGGGCGCGATGCCGTCCCGACGGACCAGCACCTCGGCCACCGCGGTAGCCGGCGGCTGCCGCAGGGGTACGACCCGACAGCGCGACCGGATGGTCACCGAGATGTCGTCCGGGTGGGTGGACGGGGCGCAGAGCAGGAAGACAGTCCGTGGTGGCGGCTCCTCGATGGCCTTGAGCAGCGCGTTGCCGGCCGCTTCGGTGAGCCGGTCGGCGTCCTCGATGACCACCACCTGCCAGCGCCCGCCGGACGGGGTGCTCGCCGCCCGCAGCACCAGCGCGCGCATCTCGCCGACGCCGATGGAGAGCCCCTCCGGCACCACCAGCCGGACGTCGGCGTTGGTCCCGCCCATCGTGGTGTGGCAGCCGGGGCACTCGCCGCAGCCGGTGCCGTACGTGCACTGCAGGGCTGCGGCGAAGGCGCGGGCGGCGACCGAACGGCCGGAGCCCGGCGGCCCCGTGAAGATCCAGGCGTGCGTCATCCCGGTGGACGGGTCCAGCACGCCGGGCTCGGCGTCACCGGCCTTGGAAGCAGCCTCGCTGGGAAGGCCGACAGCGACCAGCGCGGGTGCCCGGTCGGCGGCACCGGCGGCCAGCACGGCTGCCGCCGCGCCGGCGGCCCGACGCAGTTCGGCGACCGCCTCGTCCTGGCCGACCAGGTCGGCGAAGACGTCCGGCATCAGGTCTTGTGCTCCATCGTCACCAGCTCCGCGTCGGATAACTCCGGCTGCACCGAGGTGTCCGGGCCCTGCGCGGGCCGGGGGTGCACGATGCCGCCCGGCTTGCCGAGCATCTCCCGCACCCGCCGGACCACGAGCTGAGTGATCTCGTCGACCGGCTGGGACGCGTCGAGCACCAGGTAGCGCTTCGGATCGGCGGCGGCGAGGTCCAGGAACGCGTAGCGGACGCGCTCGTGGAAGGCGATCGACTCCGCCTCGAGCCGGTCGGTGCCCGCGTTGCGCGAGGCCACCCGGGACAGGCCGGTCCGCGGCGCGACGTCGAGCAGCACCACCAGATCCGGCTTGAGCCCGCCGGTGGCCCAGGAGGAGAGCCAGGAGACCTCGTCGACCGGGAGCGTGCGCCCGGCGCCCTGGTACGCGAGCGACGAGTCGACGTACCGGTCACTGATCACCACGTCGCCACGGACCAGCGCGGGCCGGACGACGGCCGCCACGTGGTGCGCCCGGTCGGCGGCGTAGAGCAGCGCCTCGGCGCGCGGGGAGGGCGCCTCGTCGCCGGAGGTGTCCAGCACCAGCGACCGGATCCGCTGGCCGACGGCCGTGGCCCCCGGTTCGCGGGTGACCAGGACATCGCGCCCCTCGGTGCGCAGCCGCTCGGCGAGCGCGGTGAGCTGGGTGGACTTGCCGGCGCCTTCGCCGCCCTCGAACACCACGAAGAGCCCGGCGGAGACGAACGGCTCGGAGGGCATCAGCGGGCGACCCCGGATCGAGCCCCACAGGTCGGCGAGGACGGGGACGCCCTTCTTGTCGTCCATCTGGCCGAACGCGCTGATCCCGGCGAAGATGCCGGCGGCACCGGCGGCGAGCAGCAGCAGGCGGGTGGAGGAGACGGAGATGCCGAGGTCGGCGATTGTCAGTTTGCGGGAGCCGCCGACGCCGACCAGGACGCTGCTCAGCCCGATGGCCAGGATGAGCACCAGCCGGGTGCCGATCTGCACCACCGCGAACACCCGGCCACGCACCTCGTCGGCCACCTCGCCGCCGAGCAGCGTGGTGCCGGCCAGGAAGGCCATGCCGGCACCGGCGCCGACCAGCACCGCGCCGACGATCGCCATGGACAGGTGGATGGCGAAGGCGAGGGTCATCACGGCGGCGCTGGCGAGCACGATGCTCATGCCGAACCACCGGCGCCGGGACATCTCCTTGACGATCATCGGACCCAGACCGATGCCGAGGGCCAGCCCGAGGAACATGGCGCCGAAGAGCAGCGAGAACGCGGCATCGCCAGCGCCCAGCGAGTTGGCGAAGAACTTGGCCGTGCCGACCACGATGCCGCCACCGGCGAACGCGCCGAAGATGCCGAGCACCAGGCCGCGGACGAGCGGGGTCTGGCCGATGTACTTCCAGCCCTCGGAGAACTGCCGGAACATGCTCTGCTCGGCACGCTCGACCTCACCGCGCTGCGCCTCGCTGATCTCCTTGATCCCGAACGCCACCACAAGCGCGGTGGCGAGCCGGGAGAAGGAGTTGATCCAGAGCGCGAGCTGGGCCGGCTCGGCCCAGGAGGGCAGGTCGCCGCCGACGGCACCACGGACGCCACGGTCGAGCACGGCCAGGCCGACGGCGGCGGCGATCGGGGTGAGGCCGTACGTGGTGATCAGGGTGAGCTGGTTGGCCGCCTCCAGCCGGGCCCGCGGGATCAGGTTCGGGACCGCGGCCTCCTTGGCCGGGATCCAGAGCAGGGTGATCGACTCGATCAGGAAGGTGGCGATCAGCGCCCAGCCGACCACCAGGCCGCCCGCGGCACCGCTGAGGGCGTAGAGCGGAATGGACGCGAAGAGGACGAAGCGCAGCAGGTCGCAGATGACCATCGTCCAGCGTCGGTCGAACCGGTCGGCGAAGACGCCGGCCACCGGGCCGAGCACCAACGCGGGCAGCAGCCGGATCGCGGTCACCCCGCCGAACGCGGCGCCCTGGGCGGTGCTGCCCTGCACCTGGGAGGCGGCGAACAGGGCGGTGGCCAGCAGACCGAGCCAGTCGCCGAAGGAGGCCGCGCCGAGCACGATCCAGAGCCGCCGGAACGGCCTGATCCGCAGAACCGAGCGGATCGCGGCGTAGCCGGACGGGTCGACCTGACCGGAGCTGGACTGGTTGGCGGCGTTGCCCGACTGGTCACCCGCGCGCGACACGCCGGGCGACTCGCCGCTGTTCTGGCTTTCGATGGCCGTACCTCCACGTGCCGGCCCATCGCTGGGCACCCCCGGTGCAACACTCTAGACCCGGTGGGGGCCGCCCCACCGGCGACATTCTCCTGCTCGCTGAGCCTAGGCTGCCGAAGGCGTCGACCGCAGCCCAGGACGTATGCGAGGGTATTTCGCATTCTTCGTCGGACAGTTAGCGTGCACACGTGGCCATCGAAAGCGACAAACTGCGCGAGCGCCTGGACCGGGCGACCGCCCATCTCGACCCCCCGTACGCCGTGGTGGATCTCACCGCCTACGACAGCAACGCGGCGGCCCTGGCCGACCGCGCCGCCGGCAAGCCGATTCGGCTGGCCAGCAAGTCGGTGCGCAGCCGGGACCTGATCGGCCGGGCACTCGCCCGAGAGGGTTGGCGGGGTGTCATGGCGTTCACCCTGCCCGAGGCGATCTGGCTGGTCCGGGCCGGCCTCAGCGACGACGTGCTGGTGGCGTACCCGAGCGCCGACCGGGCGGCGCTCGCCGAACTGGCCGCCGACCCGACACTCGCCGAGGCGATCACCCTGATGATCGACGGCACCGGCCAACTCGACTTCGTCGACGCCGTCCGCGCCCCCGGGCAACGCGCCGAGCTGCGACTCTGCCTGGACCTGGACGCCTCCTGGCGACCGCTGCGCGGGGTGCACGTCGGCGTCCGCCGCTCACCGGTGCACAGCGCCCGGGCGGCCGGCGCGCTCGCCGCCACCGTCGCCGGCCGCGCCGGCTTCCGGCTGGTCGGGCTCATGTCGTACGAGGCGCAGATCGCCGGCCTGGGCGACGCGCCGCCGGGGCGGGCGCTGCTGGCCGGCGCGATCAGGCTGGCCCAGCGAGGCTCCTACCGCGAGCTGCTGGCCCGCCGTGGTGCGGCGGTGGCGGCGGTACGCGAACACGCCGACCTGGAGTTCGTCAACGGCGGCGGCACCGGCAGCGTCGCGGCGACCAGCGCCGATCCCGCGGTCACCGAGGTCACCGCGGGATCGGGCCTGTACGGGCCGACGCTGTTCGACGCGTACCGCGCCTGGCGGCCCACCCCGGCGGCGTTCTTCGCCTGCGCGGTGGTCCGCCGACCGACGCCGGAGCTGGCGACGGTGCTCGGCGGCGGTTGGATCGCCTCCGGCCAGGCCGCCGACAGCAGGCTGCCCCGACCGTGGCTGCCGGCCGGTCTGAAGCTCGTCGGCACCGAGGGTGCCGGCGAGGTGCAGACCCCGCTCTCCGGCGCGGCGGCGGCCACCCTGCGCGTCGGTGACCGGGTGTGGTTCCGGCACGCCAAGGCGGGCGAGCTGTGCGAACGGGTCAACGAGCTGCACCTGGTCGAGGGGGACGCGATCGTGGCGACCGTGCCCACCTACCGGGGCGAGGGCCACGCGTTCCTCTGAGGGCCAGCCCGCCCAGCCCGCCGCCGCTTGGTCAGGCGGGCTGGGCGGCCTCGGCGGCCTCGGCGGACCGCTCGCTGTCGCACCCGTCGACCTGCCGGTGCAGGTACTCCCGGATCAGCGCCTTCGCCTCGAGCAGGACTCGCTCGTCGCCGTCGGACTTCCGCCGGAACGCGAGCTTGATCAACGCGTCGGCGGCCTCCACCGCGATCTCCAGGACGAAGCGCAGCTTCGGCACGTCGGTCAGGCCGAACCGCTCGGTGAGCACCCGCGCCAACTGGTCGGCGATGACGCCGTTGTTGTCGCGCTGCTCGTCGAGCAGGTGCAGGTCGACCACGTCGCCGAAGTGCAGGGTACGAAAGCCGGGAACGGTGCGGTGCATCGTGATGTACTCGTCGATCCCCGCGTCGACGCCGTCCCACCAGTGGGTCATCTCGTCGGAGGCGAATCGCTCGTCGAGCCGCTGCAGGTAGGACTCCATCGTGCGCAGGGTCAACGCCTGCACGATCGCCCGCTTGTCCGGGAAGAACTGGTAGACCGACCCGATCGCCACTTCGGCGCGCTCCGCGAGCAGGGTCGTGGTCAGCCCCTCGTACCCCACCTCGTCGACGAGTTCGGCGCAGGCGTCCAACATGCGCTGTACCCGCGCGACACTTCGACCCTGCACCGGTACGCGGCGCAGCGGCCCGGTCGTGGCGGCTGGTGTGGACACTCGGTGCCACCCCCCTTCGACGGATGAACATATCTCCACGTCACGAGTCCGTGACTACCGGTACAACGAGCGGACTGCAATTGCGGTATTTACCAGGGACAACGTTCCTGATATGAAGTCAGTTCATATTCATGAATGGGGAGAGCAGATGGTCGGCACCGCACCGCTCACCGCTCGCTGGTCCAACTGGGCAGGCAACCAGAGTGGCAGCGCCACCGCCGTCCTGCGCCCCGGCTCGCCGGACGACGTCGCCGAAGCCGTCCGGGACGCCGCCGCCACCGGAGGCCGAATTCGCGTCGCCGGCAGCGGCCACTCGTTCACCGCCGTCGCCCTCGCCGACGACCGGCGGATGGAGTTGTCCGAGCTGGAGACCAGCGTCAGCGTCGATGTCGCGCGCCGACTGGTCACCGTACCGGCGGGAATGACGCTGCACACGCTCAACGGGCTGCTCGCCCGGCACGGTCTGGCGCTGCCCAACCTGGGCGACATCGACGCGCAGACCGTCGCCGGGGCCATCTCCACCGGCACCCACGGAACCGGCGCCGGCTACGGCTGCCTCTCCACCTTCGTCGAGGCTCTCACCCTGGTCACCGGCACCGGCGAAGTGCTGCGCTGCTCCGCCGACAACAACCCAGACGTCTTCGCCGCCGCCCGGGTCTCGCTCGGCGCGCTCGGCGTCCTGGTCGAGGTGACACTGCGCTGCGTCGACGCCTTCGTCCTGCACGCCCACGAACGTCCCGCCGCCCTGACCGATGTGCTCGGCGACCTTCCCGCGCTGATCGGTCGGCACGACCACGTCGAGTTCTACTGGTTCCCCTACACCTCCCGGGTCCAGGTCAAGGCCAACGACCGATCGCCCGCGAACGACCGTCCGCTGTCCCGCTGGCGCGGCTGGCTGGACGACGACTTCCTGGCCAACAGGGTCTTCGCCGGCGCCTGCCGTCTCGGCCGCGCCGTACCGGCCCTCGCGCCCGGCATCAGTGCCGTATCCGCCCGCGCGCTCACCGAACGGCGGTACACCGGACGCTCCGACCGGGTGTTCTGCACCCCGCGCCGGGTGCGCTTCGTCGAGATGGAGTACGGCCTCCCCCGCGAGGCCCTGCCCGAGGCGCTGACCGCGCTGCGGCGGATCGTGGACGGGCTGCCGTTCAAGATCCTCTTCCCGGTCGAGGTGCGGTTCACCGCCGCCGACGACATCTGGCTGTCCCACGGCTACGGCCGGGACAACGCGTACGTCGCCGTGCACCAGTACGTCGGCATGCCGTACGAGCCGTACTTCCAGGCCTTCGAGAGGGTCGCCGCGGCACTGGGTGGTCGCCCGCACTGGGGCAAGCTGCACTACCGCGACGCGGCGTCACTCGCCGAGGCGTACCCCCGCTTCGCCGACTTCCAGGCCGTCCGCGACCGGCTGGACCCCCACCGCGTCTTCAGCAGCCCGCACCTGGCCCACGTCCTCGGGGCCTGACGGCGCGGGCTGGAGCCCGAGGGGCCGCGCCCCCGGCGGTGGTGTCAACCGCCCGACACCACCACCTGGTCCGGGCCGGCACCCAGGGCCCGGACGTAGCCGACCACCCGCTGGTACGCCGCCCGATAGTCGCCCCGCAGACCTGGTGGAGTGCCCGGGTCGGCAAGCGCTGCGGTCAGGTCGACCAGCCGGAGGGCCGGTGCCAGGTCGGTCCAGGTTGGCAGTGCCTCCATCCGGGTCACCGTCCAGCGCCCCGAGGCGGTCTCGGTGAAGGTCGCCCGGACCATCACGCCCTCGCGGTTGTCGTCGATCGGCTCCTCGTGCCGGGCCAGTTCGTTGCCCATGCCGAACACCACCCACTTGTCGCCGAAGCGCTGGAACGGCTGCACCGCGTGGGCGTGATGGCCCAGGATGAGGTCCACGTCGGGCGAAGAGATCAACTGCCGGGCCCAGGCCCGCTGGTCGGCGTCGGGCAGGTGCTGATACTCCGTACCCCAGTGCAGGCTGAGCACGACGATGTCGGCGCCGGCGGCGCGCGCCTTGTGGGCGGCGGCGAGGATCTTGGGCGGATCGATCAGGTTGGCCAGCCACGGCTGGCCCGCAGGGCGGCTCAGCCCGTTGAAGTTCAGGCTGTACGACAGGTGGGCGACGCGGACGTCGCCGACCTGGTAGATCCGGGGCCTGGCCGCTTCGGCGGCGCTGCGGGCGCTGCCGGTGTGCCCCAGCCCGGCGGCGTCGAGTGCGCGGATTGTCCGGGCCACCCCGTCGGCGCCCTGGTCGAGAGTGTGGTTGGAGGCGGTCGAGCAGCCGTCGAATCCGGTGGTGCGCAACCCGTCGAGCACCTGCGGAGGCACGTTGAACGACGGATAGCCGGCGAACGGGCCGGCGGGATCGGCCAGTGGCGTCTCAAGGTGGCACAGCGCCAGGTCGGCGTCGCGGACCGCCGGGGCGACCCCGGCGAACATCGGGGCGAAGTCCATGCCCCCGGCACGGGCACCGTCCCGGCGCGCCTGGTCGGTCACCGCTGGATGGATCAGAACGTCACCCGCGGCGACGAGTCGCACGGTCCGCCGGCCGGCGGGATCCCGGGTCGGCCCGGTGGACGGCGCGTCGGCGGCGGTCTGCGGGGGATTGTGCCAGGCGGTGGCCCCGGCCGGCTGGGAACTCCCGGCATCCATCGCCGAGAAGCCGACTGCGGCCACGGCGAGCAGCAGCGCTCCCGCCGAGGCGCCGACGAGAACCCGGCGACGTGGGGCAGTGTAGGCGAACATCCCCTCACGTTAGGGGACCTCCACCAACCGCCTGTCCCAAATAGGACATTTCACCCACAGGGACAGGGGTGGCGATCGTCACTCCTGGGCGGGCCTGGCGGCGGCCTTCTTCGGGGCCGCCTTCTTCGCCGGGGTCGCCTTCCTGGCCGCCGTCGCCTTGGCGGTGGTGGTCTTCTTCGCGGCGGTGGACTTGCTGGCGGCGGCCGTCTTCTTGGTGGCCGTGGCCTTCTTGGCGGGTGCCTTCTTCGCCGCCGCCTTCTTGCGCGGCGCCGGACCCTTGGCACGCTTGTCGGCCAGCATCTCGGATGCTTCCTCGATGCTCAGCGCCTCCGGAGTCTGGCCACGCCGAAGGGACGCGTTGAACTCGCCATCGGTGACGTACGGGCCGAAACGCCCGTCCTTGATCACCAGCGGCTTCTCGGTGAGCGGGTCGACGCCCATCTCGCGCAGGGGCGGTGCGGCGGCCCGCCGGCCACGGGTCTTCGGGGCGGCCAGCAGGGCCAGCGCCTCGTCCAGGGTGACCGTGAACATCTGCTCTTCGGACTCGAGCGAGCGGAACTCCTCGCCCTGCTTCACGTACGGGCCGTAGCGACCGTTGTTGGCGAACACCTCGACGCCGTCGGGCGCGACGCCCACCAACCGGGGCAGGCTCAGCAGCCGCAGCGCCTCGTCGAGGGAGAGCGAGTCCGGCGTCTGCGAGCGCAGCAGCGAGGACTTGCGCTCGCCGCTGGAGACGTACGGGCCGTAGCGGCCGGACTTGAGCACGATCGGCTCGCCGGTCGCCGGGTCGTCGCCGAGCTTGCGCTCGCCGCTGCCGCCCAGGAACAGCTCGTGCACCTTCTCCGGGGTCAGCTCGTCCGGGGCGAGGCCCTCGGGGATCGGCGCCCTGTCACCCTGCGGGCTGGCCTCCTCGCCCTGGGGCGGAGCGGCCGGCGTCTCGCCGGGGACCGCCCGCTGGAGGTACGGCCCGTACCGGCCGACCCGGACGACGACCTCCCGGCCGTCCTCGTCGGTGAAGAGCGGGATCGAGTTGACGCTGCGCGCGTCGATCTCGCTCAGGTCCTCGGTGACCAGCTTCTTGAGCCCACCGGAACGGGCGATGTCCTGGTCACCGGCACCGTTGGAGCTGCCGAAGTAGAACGCGGTGAGGAAGTCGACAGCGGCGTGGTCACCACCGGCGATCTCGTCCAGCTCGTTCTCCATGCTGGCGGTGAAGTCGTAGTCGATGAGGCGGGGGTAGTGCCGCTCCATCAGCCCGATCACCGCGAACGCCAGGAACGTGGGGATCATCGCCTGGCCGCGCTTGGTGACGTACCCCCGGTCCTGGATCGTCTGCATGATCGACGCGTAGGTGGACGGGCGGCCGATGCCCAGCTCCTCCAGGGCCTTGACCAGCGACGCCTCGGTGTAGCGCGACGGCGGCTGGGTGTGGTGGCCCTGCGCGGCCAGCTCGTCTGCGGTCAGCGGCTGGTCCTTGACCAGGGTCGGCAGCCGGCGCTCGGCGTCCTCGGCCTCGGCGTTCTCGTCGTCGCTGGACTCGACGTACGCGCGCAGGAAGCCCGGGTCGGTGATGGTCTTGCCGGTCGCGCCGAAGTCGGCCTCCTCCTGGGAGGTGGAGACCGCCCGGATGCGCACCGACACGCTGGAGCCGACCGCATCGGTCATCTGCGAGGCGATCGTGCGCCGCCAGATCAGCTCGTAGAGCTTGAACTCCTCGGCGGACAGCTCCTTGGCCACCTCGCCCGGCGTGCGGAAGTTGTCTCCCGCCGGGCGGATCGCCTCGTGCGCCTCCTGCGCGTTCTTCACCTTGCCGGTGTAGCGGCGGGGCTCCGGCGGGACGCTGCGCTCGCCGTACAGCTCGACGATCTGCCGGCGGGCCGCCGAGATGGCGGTCTCCGACAGGTTGACCGAGTCGGTACGCATATAGGTGATATAGCCGTTCTCGTAGAGCCGCTGCGCGGTGCGCATCGTCTGCTGCGAGGACAGGCGCAGCTTGCGGGCCGCCTCCTGCTGGAGGGTCGAGGTGATGAACGGCGCGTACGGGCGGCGCCGGTAGGGCTTCTCCTCGACCCGGGTGACAGTGAACGGCCGACCTTCGAGTCGGGCCGCCAGCCCACGGGCGCCGCCCTCGTCGAGGTGCACGACCCCCGCGCCGGCACGGACGCGGCCGGTGGTCGGCTCGAAGTCCTTACCGGTGGCGATCCGGTCGCCGTTCAACGCGATCAGGGTGGCGTTGAAGTTTCGCGGCCCCTCGCCAGCGTCCGCCACGGCGAGCGTGGCCAGGATGTCCCAGTACTCGGCGGTGCGGAACGCCATCCGCTGCCGCTCCCGCTCGACCACGATCCGGGTCGCCACGGACTGCACACGGCCCGCCGAGAGCTTCGGCATGACCTTCTTCCACAGCACCGGGGAGACCTCGTAGCCGTAGAGACGGTCGAGGATGCGCCGGGCCTCCTGGGCGTCGACCAGGTCGCGGTCGATCTCGCGAGGGTTGGCCACGGCAGCCTGGATGGCCGGCTTGGTGATCTCGTGGAAGACCATCCGCTTGACCGGCACCTTGGGCTTGAGCGTCTCGACCAGGTGCCAGGCGATGGCCTCGCCCTCGCGGTCCTCATCCGTGGCCAGGAAGATCTCGTCGACCTCCTTGGCGAGCTTGACCAGCTTGCTGATCTGCTGCCGGCGGTCGGCGGAGACGACGTAGAGGGCATGGAAGCCGTTGTCGACGTCCACCCCGAGGCGGGCCCAGGACTCGCCCTTGTACTTGGCCGGGACGTCAGCGGCGTTACGCGGCAGGTCGCGGACGTGACCGAAGCTGGCCTCCACGACGTACCCCGGGCCGAGGTAGCCCGAGATCGTCTTGGCCTTCGCCGGTGACTCGACGATGACCAGACGGGTGGTTCCAGCGTTGCTCGGCACGTTTCTCCCCGACCTCACTCCTGCTCGTGGCCTGCCGGCGCCTACGACAGCGACCGCTCTCGACCCCGCCGTGGCACCGGCGATCCGGATGTCCAACGTAACGCGCCGTCCGCGTTTCGGGTTTCGCGGGCGGCAATCCGCTGCGGCGCGACGGTCGAATCCGTCCGCCGTGCTCGACACTGCCAGACGGCGCCACGGTACACCGTGGGTAGGGCTCGAAGCGGGTCACTGTGACGATGGCGGGCCCTCAACCAGCCCGTCCAAGCCCAGCTGTCCAACACCGGACACCCCACCCCACGCCGCCCCCGCACGCCTCGGGCCCGGCGCGGCGACGGTTACGGCCAGGCGTCCGCCGGTGCCGCCGTCGGCGGTCCCCCGACCAGTTCGGCGAGCCGCGCCAGGCGGCGTCGACCGGTGATCCGGTACGCCGGGCCGCCCTCGGCGGGGCCGAGCAGCGTGCCGGCCAGGCCGGCGGCGGTGAGCGCGGCACCTATCGCGTCCCACGACTCCTGGTCCCCCGCGCCGAGCCCCAGCAGGAAGCCGCTGGGCGGCTCCGGCGTCCCGGCGGCGGCGACCCAGAGCCGCAGCCGTCGGCCGGTCAGGTGGAAGGCCTCCGGCGGACGCTTCGCCGGACCGTGCAGCCAGGCGACCGCGAGCGGCTTCAACAGCCGGGTGTACGACGTACGCACGGCGTGTCGCTGGTCCTCGGTCGGTGCCCAGGTCGCCGCCAGCCCGCGCAGCGCCAACTCGGCGACGAGCACGTGCACCCGCCAGGCGGCGTCCACCCGCACCGCGAGGCGGGCGGTGCCGCCCATCCGGACGACCTCGCCAGGCCCGGCGAGCAGCCCGGCCAGGTCGGCGACCACCGGCTCGGCGGCATCCGCGCCGAAGAAGACCAGTTGCCGCCCGGCGTCGTCGGCCCGGGGTGGCGCGGGGTGGCTCGACTCCGACCGGTCAGGATCACCGCGCCGCCGGCTCGGGCCCGACGTCGCCGGGCGGGTGTCCGACGGGTCGGCGCGCGACGGGTCGGGCTCGGGTACGGGGAACAGCGCCGGCAGCGACTGCGCGGCCGGCGTGTCACCGAGCCCGTTCAGCGACACTCGGGCACCTCGTCGAAGGCCTTCTTCAGCTCCTCGGAGTTGAGCTTGCTGGTGTCCAGCGCGCTGGCGTCGTACTCCTTGTTCAAGGTGTCGACGGCGGTCCGCACGCCGTCGTAGAAGGCGGTGGGTTCGCCGGTGCCCAACCCCGCGATGGTGGCCCGGGCCCGGCCGTAGGCGTCCCGCATCTTCTCCAGGGACCCGCGGAAACCGGCGGAGATGGCCTCGCCGTTGTCGGTCTCCGGGACGCCTGCCTGCTCGACCTTGCGACGCGCGGTCTCGCTGGCCTGTTCCGCGCCACCGAAGAGCCGCACCAGATTCTCCTTGGCCTGTGCCGGAGTGGTCTGCGCCGTCATCTGCTGGTCGGTGCTGCTGGTCAACTTGCTGATCTCGGAGCGCCACGGGGTGAGCGCGCCGCAGACCGACGCCGCCCAGGCCCGTGGGCTGGGACCACCGCCGCAGCCAGCGAGGACGACGACGAGCGTGGCCAGGACCACCGTGAGCTTTCCGGCGGCAGACGCCCGGCACGTACGCATGCGTTGCAGCGTACGACCTTCAGCCAGGTGTGGCACCGGTCCAGATGGCCACGGTCCCCGCCCGACGGGTGCGTCGAGCGGGGACCACGGTGCCGCTGGTGTCAGGCGTTGACCGTCTCCGACCGGTGGTCGGCGCTGCCCGCGCCGGTGTCGGAGTCGTCCATCGCGATGCCCTTGCGCTTGCTGAAGACCACCGACGCCACGATGATCAGCGTCGCGACCAGCGCGATAGCGACCCGCAGGCCGACATTGCGGTCGTCACCGACGCTCCAGGCCACCACGGCGGGGGCGATCAGCAGCGAGACCAGGTTCATCACCTTGATCAGCGGGTTGATGGCCGGGCCGGCGGTGTCCTTGAACGGGTCACCGACGGTGTCACCGATGACCGTGGCGGCGTGCGACTCGGAGCCCTTGCCGCCGTACGCGCCGTCCTCGACCAGCTTCTTGGCGTTGTCCCAGGCCCCACCGGAGTTGGACAGGAACACCGCCATCAGGGTGCCGGCTCCGATCGCGCCGGCCAGGTAGGAGGCCAGCGCGCCCGGGCCGAGGCCGAAGCCGACCGCGATCGGCGCCAGGATGGCGAGCAGGCCGGGGGTGATCAGCTCGCGCTGTGCGTCCCGGGTGCAGATGTCGACGACCTTGCCGTACTCCGGGCGCTGGGTGCGGTCCATGATGCCGGGCAGCTCACGGAACTGCCGGCGAACCTCCATCACGACCGCGCCCGCCGAGCGGGACACCGCGTTGATGGCCAGCCCGGAGAAGAGGAAGACGACGGCCGCACCGATGATCAACCCGACCAGGTTGCGCGGGTTGGCCACGTTGAGCGAGTTGAGGATCTCGGTCCCGACGTCGCCCACACCGGCGTCCGCGTACGCGGTGCGCAGGGTGTCCGTGTACGAGCCGAACAGCGCGGTCGCCGCGAGCACCGCCGTGGCGATCGCGATGCCCTTGGTGATCGCCTTGGTGGTGTTGCCGACCGCGTCCAGCTCGGTGAGGATGCGTGCGCCGTGCTCGTCGATGTCGCCGGACATCTCCGCCACGCCCTGGGCGTTGTCGGAGATCGGCCCGAAGGTGTCCATGGCGACGATGACGCCGACGGTGGTGAGCAGGCCGGTGCCGGCCAGCGCCACCGCGAACAGCGACAGCGTGATCGAGCTGCCGCCGAGCAGGAACGCCCCGAAGACGCCGGCGCCGATCAGCAGAGCCGAGTAGACCGCCGACTCCAGGCCGACGCTGATGCCGGCGAGGATGACGGTGGCCGCACCGGTCTGCGAGCTCTTGCCGATGTCCTGCACGGGTCGCTTGTTGGTCTCGGTGAAGTACCCGGTCAGCGCCTGGATCGCCGCGGCGAGCACGATGCCGATCACCACCGCGCCGATGGCCACCAGGCGCGGGTTGCGGTCGACGTCGGTGAGGCCACCCTCCAGGTCGGCGAAGCTCGCCGGCAAATACGTGTACGCGGCGATCGCCACCAGCACCGCGGAGATCACGGCGGAGATGTAGAACGCACGGTTGATCGCGGTGAGACCGTTGCGGTCGGAGGCGCGCAGCCGGGTGATGAACACGCCGACGATGGCGACCAGCACGCCGATGGTGGAGATGATCAGCGGGAAGACCAGACCGTCCTCGCCGAACGCGGCCCGTCCGAGGATCAGCGCGGCCACCAACGTCACCGCGTACGACTCGAAGAGGTCGGCGGCCATGCCGGCACAGTCACCGACGTTGTCGCCCACGTTGTCGGCGATGGTGGCGGCGTTGCGCGGGTCGTCCTCGGGGATGCCCTGCTCGACCTTGCCAACGAGGTCGGCGCCGACGTCGGCGGCCTTGGTGAAGATGCCACCGCCGACCCGCATGAACATCGCCAGCAGGGCGGCGCCGAAGCCGAAGCCCTCCAGCACCGTCGGCGCGTCGCCCCGGTAGACCAGGACGACGAGCGCGGCGCCGAAGAGGCCGAGACCGACGGTGAGGAAGCCGACGACGCCACCGGTCCGGAAGGCGATCTTCATGGCCGCCTCGCGGCCACCCTGTCGCTCCCGGGCGGCGGCGGCCACGCGCAGGTTCGCGCGGGTGGCCAGCCACATGCCGGCGCCACCGATGGACGCGCTGAACACGGCGCCCACCACGAAGAAGAGCGAGCGGCCGAGCTTCACGGCCATCTCGCTGCCGTCGGTGTCGTGCACCGGCAGCAGGAAGAGCAGCACCACGGCGACGACGACGAAGATCGCCAAGGTGCGGAACTGGCGGAGCAGGTAGGCCGAGGCGCCCTCCTGGACCGCCCCCGAGATCTCCTGCATGTTGGTGGTGCCCTTGCCGGCTGCCAGCACCGTCTTCGTCAGCGCGGCCGCGAAGACGAGCGCCACCAGCGCGATGACCGCGGCGATGACGACGTACGTGACATTGCTTCCGGTAAGGGAAAGCCCGCCGCCATCGGCGGCCAAGGTCTCGGACATCTGCGTCCTCCTGTTACCGAACACTCGCGTCGACGGGTGGAGACGCACCGGTCGACGCCTGGATGCGGACTCGCAAGCGCGCGCCAACCCACCCCAGCGGACCAGCGATAACCACCCATACCCGCTGGCTGCGCGTTGGATCACTTGCTGACAACCCGGGTACTGTAGCCCTCCACAGTGTTCGAGGTCACACCGAGGTAGCACCGTGTCGTGATGATCTTCATCGCTGTGTTATGAAACGAAATCTGATATAGGGCCCGATCCATGACGACAAGGCCGCATCCCCGACGGGGACACGGCCTTGTGCGCAGTCGTTGCAGGGTCAGCGCCCGACGGGCCACACCATCCGCACCTCGGTGCCGATGCCCTCGTCGACCGGACGTACCTGAAGGTCCTCGACGAAGCCCGCGAGCAGGGCGAACCCGACGCCTGTGGTCAGCGCCTCGTCGGTCAGCGCCTCGTCGGCCAACTCGTCCGGCGGCAGTGCCGTCAGCCCGATGCCGGCCTCGATCGGCGCCCGGTCCACGACCCGCACCGCGTACGTGCCGCCGTCGGACATCTCCACCAGCACCGGATCGGCCAGGCCGTACTGCCGGTGCAGGGCGACCGCGCGGGTGCACGCCTCACCGATGGCCAGGCGCACCTCGTCCAGCAGGTCCTCGCGGACACCGGCCCGCCGCGCGACGGCCACGCCGACCAGTCGGGCGGTGCGCACGTGCACCGGTGCCGGAGAGAAGGAGAGCCGGACCGTCGCCATCACGCGTTGGCGCCGCTCGGGCCCGCACCGACCGCTGCCTCGACCGTGGCGTGCAGCGGGAACACCTGGTCCAGCGCCGTGATCCGGAAGATCTTGAGTAGCGGCTCCTTGTCACAGACCAGGGCGAACGATCCGCCGGCCGTGCGCAGCCGCTTGTGCGCGCCCACCAGCACGCCCAGCCCGGTCGAGTCGAGGAAGTCCACCCGCCCGAGGTCCACGACCACGTGCCGGGCACCCCCGTCGATCAGCTCGAGGAGACGTTCGCGGAGCCGGGGCGCGGTGTAGACGTCCACCTCACCGCCGACCTCGAGCACCGTGTGCTCGCCCACGGTGCGCGTCGCCAGCGACAGCTCCATCGGTCCTCCTCGCCAGAGCCGTAAACTCTCCTGGGCATCTAACCACTACCGCCGGGACACCCTGCGGTCACCGGCGGAGGCTTTCCCTTACCCCCGGGCCCGACTTTTCATCTCCGAACACCAGTGCGAGAGTGCAGGACGTGACTTCCTCCCCGCCGGTCGACCTGCTGCGCCGCTTGCGCGCCCGGGGCGCCGGCGACCCGGTCACCCACGTCGAGCGGGTGCCGGCCCGCGTCGGGGTGCCCGCCGCCTGGCCGGACTGGGCACAGCCGGAACTACGGGCGGCGTTCGCCCGCCGCGGCGTCGTCGCGCCCTGGCAGCACCAGGCCGAGGCGGCCACCCTGGCGTACGGGGGCGGCCACGTGATCGTCGCCACCGGCACCGCGTCCGGCAAGTCCCTGGCGTACCAACTCCCGGCGCTGGCCACCCTGCTCGCCGACCCCCGGGCGACGGTGCTCTACCTGGCGCCGACGAAGGCACTCGCCGCCGACCAGTTGCGGGCCGTCGCGGGCCTGGAACTGGAGGGGGTACGCCCCGCCTGCTACGACGGGGACACACCGCGCGCCGAACGGGAGTGGATCCGCCGGCACTCGCGTTTCGTGCTGACCAACCCGGACATGCTGCACCACGGCATCCTGCCCGGGCACGCCCAGTGGTCCGGTTTCCTGCGCCGCCTGGCGTACGTGGTGCTCGACGAGTGCCACACCTACCGGGGCGTGTTCGGCTCGCACGTGGCGCACGTACTGCGCAGGTTGCGGCGGCAGTGTGCCCGCTTCGGCGCCGATCCGGTGTTCGTCCTCGCCTCGGCCACCTCGGGCGACCCGGCCACCGCCGCCGGCCGACTCACCGGCCTGCCGGTGACCGCCGTCACCGAGGACACCTCGCCGCGCGGCGGCGTGACCTTCGCGCTCTGGGAGCCGCCGCTGCTGCCACCCGACTCGGGCACCTCCGCACCGGTCCCCCCGCAGCCGACAGGCGACCACGACGACCTCCGGCAGGTACGCCGCTCGGCGCTGCGCGAGACAGCGGACCTGCTCGCCGACACGGTCGCCGAGGGCGTACGCACGCTCGCGTTCGTCCGTTCCCGCAAGGGCGCCGAGGTGGTGGCGGCCAACGCGCGCCGGGCGCTCGACGACGCCGTGCCCGGGCTCGGCGACCGGGTGGCCGCCTACCGGGGCGGCTACCTGCGCGAGGAGCGGCGCGAGCTGGAACGGGCGCTGCTGCACGGCGACCTGCTCGGCCTGGCCTCCACCAACGCGCTGGAACTGGGCGTGGACCTGGTGGGGCTGGACGCGGTGCTGATCTGCGGCTACCCGGGCACCCGGGCGTCGCTGTGGCAGCAGGCGGGCCGCGCCGGGCGTTCCGGCCAGGAGGCCCTCGCGGTGCTGGTGGCCCGCGACGACCCACTGGACACCTACCTGGTGCACCACCCGGAGGCGATCTTCGGTGCGCCCGTCGAGGCGACGGTGCTCGACCCGGCCAACCCGTACGTGTTGGCCCCGCAACTGGCCTGCGCCGCCGCCGAGGCACCGCTCACCCCGGCCGACCTGGCGCTCTTCGGCGACGGGGCGAAGGAGGCCATCGACCAGTTGGTCGAGGCCGGCGCGCTGCGGCAGCGGCCCACCGGCTGGTACTGGCGGCATCGCGAGCGCCCGGAGGTGGACCTGCGCGGCGAGGGTGGCGCCCCGGTCTGCGTGGTGGAGTCGTCCACCGGCCGGTTGCTCGGCACGGTCGACGGCAGCTCGTCCCACTTCCTGCTCCACCCCGGCGCGGTCTACCTGCACCAGGGCGTCTCGTACGTGGTCGACGAGCTGGATCTCGCCGACGGCTGCGCGCTGGTGCACGTGGAGGAGCCGGACTGGTCAACCCATGCCCGGGACGTCACGGACCTGTCCGTGGTGTCGGTGCGCTCCTACGTCGACGCCGGGCCGGTCGGGATGTTCCTCGGCGAGGTGGACGTCACCAGCCAGGTGGTGTCGTACCAGCGGCGCAGGATCGCCACCGGCGAGGTGATCGACACCCGGCCGCTGGACCTGCCCACCCGGGAGCTGCGCACGGTCGCCGTGTGGTTCACGCTGTCCGAGCGGTCGCTGGCGTCCGCCGGGGTGCAGACGGCCGACGTGCCGGGTGCGCTGCACGCCGCCGAGCACGCCGCGATCGGCCTGCTCCCGCTGATGGCGACGTGCGACCGCTGGGACATCGGCGGCCTCTCCACCGCCCTGCACCCGGACACCGAGGCGCCGACGGTCTTCGTCTACGACGGGCACCCGGGCGGCGCGGGCTTTGCGGAGCGGGCCTACGGGACGGCTTCGGCGTGGCTGCGGGCCACCCGGGACGCGATCGCGGAGTGCGGCTGCGACACCGGTTGCCCGTCCTGCGTGCAGTCACCGAAGTGCGGCAACGGCAACAACCCGCTCTCCAAGCCGGACGCGATCCGGGTCCTCGACGTGGTGCTGGGAAATCTGCCCGCCTGAGGCATCTTGCATGAATCCCGGCTGCACTGGGCACAATGATGTGGGAGCGCTTCCATCGATGCTTGTGTTGTAGTAGTTCGCCCCCGTGCCCGAGGAGAAGCCGTGGCCGACACGATCGCCGAGACCGTCGACCTGCTCTACACCATCGACCAGGAACACCTCACCCTCGACCAGCAGATCGCGCTCGGGTCCGCGCTGGCCGCGCTGGCTCAGGCAGAGCGGCTGGAGCAGATCAACGAGCGGCTGCGCGGCATCCACCAGGTGCTCAACACCTGGTCGTTGCGCTCGACGGTGGACGGCCGCTAAGGCCGTGTGTGACCGGTCCGGCCGGGCGGACCGGTCAGCTCAGCTGATCAAGGGTGTACTGGGCGGGTCGATCGCGTCGGGGTGAGCCGGCCGGGTCGGGCCGGTCAGCGTGAGCCAGCCGCAGCGACGCTGGCAGGGTCGGGGTGGCCGGCGGATTTGTCGGTCGGGGCACGGGCCGACGGTGGTTGCCCGGCTGTGCGAGACTCCGGCGCGACACCCTTTGAGGAGATTAGATGCAGCTCGACAACTTGCAGACCCTGCAGCAGTTCCACATCCGCCAGCGGCTGCGGATGATGGTCAACCAGTACGAGGTCCGGGCGGTCGCGCCCGACGGCAGCGAGGGCGAGTTGCTTGCCTTCGCGCAGCAGAAGCGGCTCGCCTTCAAGGAGCAGGTGACGATCTACACCGACGACTCCAAGCAGCAGCCCCTGCTCGGCTTCAAGGCCCGCCAGCGCCTCGACCTCGGTGCCACGTACGACGTCACCGACGCGGCCGGCAACCCGATCGGCTTGTTCCGCAAGGACTTCGCCCAGTCCCTGCTCCGCTCCACCTGGCACGTCGAGCAGGCCGGCCTGCCGCAAGTGACGGGTCAGGAGCGCAGCCTGCCGGTGGCGCTGCTGCGCCGGTTCGTCGACTCGCTGTCCTGGCTGCCGTACCACTTCGACTTCCTCGCCGGCGGCCAGCCCGCCTTCTCGGTGATCAAGAAGTGGGGCCTGCGCGACAAGTACGTGGTCGAGGTGCAGAACCCGCAGATCGACCGCCGCCTGGTCATCGCCATGGCCGTCGCCCTGGACGCGCTCCAGTCCCGCTGACGCATCCTGCTGGCGTTTCGCCGCCCACCCCTCGACCGCTGCGCTTTGCTCTGCTTCAGCCGAGGAAACAGTTGGCGTCCGGTATCCGGACACCGGGTGTTGCCTATGGTGAAGCAGAGCAAAGGGGACTCAGAGGCAGCTTGGTCCGCCGGGCCGGTGAGCCGAATCCGCCGGCCCGGTCCGCCGAGTTCCCTGGAGTTGCGCTACCGCCGCGTGGCGACTAGCTGCCGCACTCAACAAGGTCGGACTCGCCAACGGACATCACGCGCAGCATCAGCGCCCGGTCTCCCGTGAACTGCGGCGAACAGGTGGCCCCGATAAACACGACGTCTCCCGGCTTCACGCCACCCACCCGAGGAACCGGCGGCACACGGCGTCGGCAGGCGCCCAGGTCATGTCCTGCGCAGCTGCGGTGAGGTGCGACCCCGTGTAGATCCGGAGGGCTACCGGCGACGAGGCGTACTCCCCCAGCAGTTCCAGGCGGCGCGTCGAACAGGGCCAGGCCCGGTCGCACACCTCGCACAGCCACAACGGGAGCACCGGCCCGTGCGTGGTCATCAGGTCTCGCCTGGCCAGTGACCCCGGTTGATCGGGATCTTGTGCCTCGCCCGGCAGGGCAACTCGTTCCCGCACTTGCAAACGTTCCGCCACTTAATCCACGACCACACCGGCCTATGCCTGCGAGCCAGGGTCATCGCTACAGCCGTCAGATACTCGGCAAAAGAAACGCGTCGCGTCATTCACCCATGGCAACACAAGGGGTTGCATGAGGGCAACCCCCTGGGGGGTTGAACTACCCAGTTTAGTCTGGTTCAACTCCAAGGGCTCCTACGGTCGAGATGTGGAGTTGCTTGGGCTCGATGAGATCCGCGACTTGCTTGGAGGCATCAGCAAGCAACGCGCCACGATCATCGTGGGCCGCAAGGGCTTCCCCGACCCCCTCGCCACCTTGAGCATGGGCCGCGTCTGGGATGGCAAGGCCGTCCGCGCTTGGATCGCCAGGAACCGGCCAGCCCCGACCGACGACATCCCGGACTGACTAACGCCGCTGTCGGACTCGTCCGATGCCCGCGCTCCGATGCTGCGCCGAACCAGCGCGGAAGAGTTCCGCAAGGGTCTTGATGACGCAACTCGCTCCTTCGGGCTCACGCCTCGCGTGGCCCAAATGAGCATGAGCAGCTTCATGGTTGCCGGTACGCCTAGCCCCAAGGCCAGCAGCATCCACGGCTCGACTACCACGTAACCCCCGGTTGCTGAATCTGCTATCGCTAGCGCTGCCGTCAGGGGCGGCCCACAGCATGGCTGCTGCCTGCTCGATGTCCACGGCCACCACCCGGGCGGCGGCCGCGGCAGTGCCCAGATGAGATTGGCGTCCCCTCTCCCCACGGTCGGTGTGGTCCACCCCTTTGGGGCTGATGTCGCATCGTCGTAACCGGCCCAACTCCAACGCTCGCCAGTTGGGCTAAGCCGTTCAGCCGCGTACCGGACCGGCGCGGGCCGTCGACGCCGCGACCCGGGTCAGCCCTGGAACCGGCGTGAACGTCACCTCGACGGCCACCAGCACGTCCAGGCCGTCGACGACGCAGTCCACCATCCGGCCGGCGTTGCGCTGGGCGATGTCCGCGGCGGACGCGCAGGCCACCGCGTCACCGTCGAGCGCCCGGGTGGCCCCGGCCAGCGCACCGAGATCAGCGGCCACCGATGCCCGCTGGGCCGCCATCCCGGTTGCGGCGACGGCGGCGCCGAATGTTCCGACCAGCACGAACACCAGCCCCAGCGCGAGCAGCAGGACGGTCGCGCCACCACGCTGCGCGTCTGCTCGGCCGTCACGGTGTCGCTCGGTGTCGGGTCTGCGGCTACGGAATCGACCACGGCCCGGAGCGATGCCATGGCTGTCGCTGTCGCCGCGTGGCCGTACCGCCGGCCGGAGCATCACCGGCTCACCTCCTGAGCGCCTGGTTCCATCGCGGCGACGGCGGTGGCCACCACCGTGATCCGTGGCAGCCGGCCGCCCAACGCACGGACGGGGGCACGGGCTGTCGCCCACACTCGATCACCCTCGACCGACACCGATATCTCTGTTCCCGGTGGCGCGGCCTGTTCTTCGGCTGAAGCGCTGGCGCCCCGGGCGGCGGCGAGCGCGGCTTCGCGGGCGGTGTGCAGGCAACTCGCCTGTGTGCTGACGGCGTTCACCGCCGTGAGGCCGGCGAGCAGCAGCAGGAGAAGCGCCGGCAGGCCGGCCGCCAGTTCGGCGGTGAAGGATCCCCGCTCGCCGCCGACGATGTGGGCCCTCCGGCCGCCGTCGGACGCGCGCCCGGGAGCGTCCGTGTTCCGCATAGGGTCGGCCTGCCGGCGCCCGGTCACTTGAGCGCCCGGTCGATGACCGCGGTCAGCGCCGACTGGACGTTGCCGGAGGTCAGCACCTTCAACAGGATGCCGGCGAAGGCCACCGCGGCGAGCGTGCCGACGGCGTACTCGGCGGTGTTCATCCCGTCGTCGCCGCGCAGCCGGGCGATGAGTTTGCGCATGGATCTTCCCTTTCTCGATGGGTCAGAGCACGTCGCCGAGGACGGCGACGATCACCGGCACCAGGCCGGCGAGAATGAACGCGGGCAGGAAACAGAGCCCCAGTGGCAGCACGATGAGGACGCCCGCCCGGCGTGCCGACGCCTCCGCGGCGGTGGCCCGGTCTGCCCGCAGGTCGTCGGCGAGACGGGTCAGCGCACCGGCCAGCGCCGCGCCGCTGTTGGCCGAGCGGAACGCCGCCGCGGCCATCCGATCCGCTCCCGGCACACCGTCCAACGCCGACCACGCCTCGGTCGGGCCGCCACCGAGAAGCAGCGTGCGGCCCACCCGGGCCAGTCGGGTGGCCAGCGGGCCGTCCAACGCCTCGGCCACCGCCAGGACCGATCGGTCCACCGGGGCACCCGCCCGCATCGCCGCCGCCAGGAGGTCAGCGGCGAGTGGCAGGTCGGCGGCTTCCCGGAGCCGCAGGTTACGAACGGCGGGAGTCTCGATCCGCCGCAGCAGCACGTCCAGCACAACTGCGGTCGGGACCGCGCCGAGCAGCCCGAACCAGCCTCCGACCACCACGGCCACGGCGAGCCCGGCCATACCTGCCGCGAGCCGGATCGCATCCGGTCGTCGGCGTTTGTCCGTCCCGCCGCCGGCGAGCAGCACCGGGGACATCAGGCGGCCCGGGCCGGCGCAGTGCTCAGCCGCTCGGCCCAGAACAGGCCGACGGCCTGCAGGGCGACGGCGAGGACCGCACAGACCCCACCGACCGTGCTGTGCAGGAGCACGGCCAAGGGATCGACCCCGATCCCGTAGCCGAGCCCGATCCCGCCGACCGGCAGTGCCGCCAGCAACCAGGCCGTGGCGCGTGCGCCTGCTGCCTGCGCCGCTGCGGCGGCGAGCCCGCGGTCGGTCGCCCGGGCGTCCGCCTCGATCCGCTCGATCAGCTCCGCCAGTGGCGCGCCGGTCCGATCCGCCAGGCGCACGGCGGCCGAGGTCAGGTCGCGTAGCCGGTTGGTCGAGGCCGATGCCTCGACGGCCGCGATCTCAAGAGTCGACGGCACGGGCAGGCCCGCCCGGAGGTCCGCCGCCAGACCACACAGCAGGTCGAGGGAGTGCCGTCGAATCAGCTCGGCCTGCCGGTTCGTCCTCCACCGCAGCAGCGCGCGCGTGGCGAGCGTGCCGTACCCGGCCACCGCCACCGCGGCCACCGGCCCGGCGACCACGGCACCGACACCTGCCCCCACCAGAGCAACCAGCAACAACACACGGCGCGGCGACCGTCGGGCGCGTACGGCAAGGTTCGCGAGCGGTCTTCCGGGCATCTCGCCCGCCCGCTCCGCGAGCAGCCCGCCGGCTTCGCGGACCGGCAGGTGGTCCCGGTGTTCGACGGCCGCCAGGGTCTCCGGTCGGACGGTGGCGGCGGGCCGACGAGAGTCCCGGCGGGCCGGTGGACGTGCCGGGCCCGCCGGTCGGGTGGGTCCCTCCGGCCCACCGGTCGCCCGCGAACGACCCGGGCTGTCGTCGAGGTCCCGGGTGGACCAGGCGACAGCGGTTCGCCCGCTGCTGATCCCCGACGCCGCCGTGGGGCGTGCGAGTACGTCCGGGTGGGCCGAGACCGGCACCCCGCCGAACTCATCCGTCGGCCCGTCCTGGCCGCGGGCGAGTTCCTTGATCCACTCGACCAGGGCGTCGTCCGGGGTGACGCCGGTGGCACCCCGGGACGACGACCCCAGTACCCGGCGGCGACGGGCTCGGATGCGCTGCGCCGGCCAGACCACCAGGATCGCGGCGACCAGCGGCAACGCCGCCATCAGCATCGTCGTGTCGTTCATGCCGGACCCGCCGATCCCGGCCACGGCTCGCTGAGGATCGGCGGAACCGCCACACCCCGGTCCCGCAACAGCGCACCGAACGTACGGGCGGCCAGGCCGAGCCCGCGTCCACGTACCCAGGCAGGCACCACACTGGCCACCCGCTCCGGCCCCTCGGGCAGCAGCAGACAGATCGATTCGAGGACTCGACCCTGGTCACCGCGACGTACCTGGAGCAGCACCTGGAGCGCGGCGACCACCTGCGCGTGCAGCGCGGCGCGGGGCAGCCCGCCCAGCATGCCGAGCGCCTCCAGCCGGGCCGGTACGTCGGACGGGGTGTTGGCGTGCAGCGTGCCGGCACCGCCGTCGTGGCCGGTGTTCAGTGCGGCGAGCAGGTCGACCACCTCCGCGCCCCGGCACTCCCCGACGACCAGGCGGTCCGGGCGCATCCGCAGCGCCTGCCGGACCAGGTCGCCGAGGCTGACCACGCCCGTCCCCTCGACGTTGGCGGTACGCGCCTGGAGCCCGACCACGTGCGGGTGCCCCGGTTGCAGCTCCGCCGCGTCCTCGACGAGGACGATCCGCTCGGTGGCGGGCACCAACCCGAGCAGCGTGTTGAGCAGGGTGGTCTTGCCCGAGCCCGTGCCGCCGGTGACCAGGTACGCCAACCGCGCCGCGACGACGGCGGCGAGCAGTGGTGCCACCGGCCGCGGCACCGTCCCCTGACGCACCAGCTCGTCGAGGGTGAACGGGCGGTGCCGGAACGTCCGCAGGGACAGGTAGGGGCCTTCCGTCGCCACCGGCGGCAGCACGGCGTGCAAACGGGTGCCGTCGGGGAGTCGGGCGTCCGCGTACGGGGAGCCGTCGTCGCAACAGACACGCCAATGTACGCTCGCCGACCTCGACAAACCTTAAGCAGGAACAACCCCGATGAAGCATGCCAACCAGAGGAGTGAAAACACCGCAGAAGCCTTCCCAGCCCAACTGTCCGACCTGTTCGGCGAGTTGGCCCGCGCGACCGCCGGCCAGCTCCGCCCGAGATATGTGCTCGTACCGCGGAGTGTCGGAGAGCTAGCTTGCGGCGACCTGGTCATCGAACCCGCTCTCGGCCCGGCCAGAGTCGCAGCGACCCGGCCAAGCTTTACGACGCCGAGGGCGTCAAGGCAGATCGATTGGCAGGATGACCAGGGCACAAGCCGTGCGTCCGGTGCCTACCTCGCGGATTTACGTCTACAGACGAGGCAGCCAGCGAAGATCGACTGTCAACTGATCCAACGCAGCATCGACCAAGCCGCCCGCAGCAACCGCGAAATCAGCGCCGATGCTGCTCGCCTCATCGCCGCACACCTGCACAGAGGGCACCAGAGCGCGTTGCATGAGTTTGCCGTGACAGGGACTATAAGGGACGGGATCTTCAACGAACTCGACGTCACCTGGCGCAGTCCTTCGGCCTACGTCCGCGCCTGGTCAGAGGCACTGACGAGCTACTGCGTCGGCCAAGACGACTTCGGGCCGCGTCCTCGATGGGCCGAGGCAGCCGCACTTAAGACGAAGCCGGAACAGCATCGAGCGGAGGTCAAGCCCACGCCTGCTCCAGCGCCTCTCGATGACTCAATCCTCAAACTACTTGACGCGGCATTCTACCTTGGCTTTGCAGTTCGTACGGGGCATCCCGATCCTCTTGCGTCGAAGCACCTCACGAGGCTGTTACAGCAAGCCAAGAGAGGCAGCGACTACCTCAGTCCCGGCGAACGCAAGTCCGCACTAAAGAGCCTAGCAAGATTCATTTCGCCGCGCATATAAAACACATCAGCGAGGGACTACGACACCTCAGCGCAGGATGCCTGCGGGAAGAAATCGCGACGATTCCAGGCTAGAGCAGCGTCCGCACTAGGATTAGCGAGTCAACACAGGCAAGCCTCCGACGTACAACTACTAACGAAGCTCGAAGTCTAGTATCAGGTGAGGACGCTCAGCCAAGAGCATCTCGAGTCGAGCATCGTTCCACATTTCGATACGAGGTCGCACACCCTTGGCGTTATGACGCTCAATCCATGAGACTCCACCCGCAGTGAAGCGACCACTAGTTGCCATAATAAGCACGTCGACCGGCGGATTGTCCCAGTGTTCCACCGAGGCAACCTCCTTGTACATGTCATCGTCCTTAATGGACCGAGATAGCCAATGCTTACACTGAATGACGATCCGCTCTCTCACCTGAGTCGTTAGCGCGTCATGGCGGATACGGGTTGCACCAAGATCACGCCCATGGTCAGGGGCATTCGTATTCATCAGCCAGTCGACGTCGATGTAACCATCGGCGGCGGAGACCAGGCTGAAGATGAGCCGCTCGAATCCTTCAGCGTCAAGCTTGTCCCACTTGAGCCGAACCGCTGATCGCCCTTCAGTTAGCAGCGGGTTGAACGCAAGCTGGTCCGGCATCTTGAGGGCCCGCGTGAGCAAAAGATGCGATAGCGTCGACACAGCGAGTCGGGAGTCTCTCTTATACGAGGGCACCGTCCAACCTTCAGCGTAAGCTTTCTCAGTACTAGTCCTCAGCCGGGTGATCGCGCTATTCGCAGCCTGAGACTTAGATACTCGATCCCTCGCCTTATATGCTGCCGCGTCACGCGCGGCACGCCAGATGAAGCTGAAAAGCTGCCCGAGGGTGAACCACTCCAGCGCTCGACCTAGTACCGCCTCAGTCTTATCTCCTGGCGAAAATTCGAGACTATGTTGATTCAAACAGAAGACGAGGTAGGCCGAACATTCGGCAGTCGCCAACTCTTTCCAGAAGCGGGGAAGCTCCTCGAGCCAGTGCTCGGGCCAAGCCCCAACACTTATGATTTTGTCGAATTTATCCAAGTAGGCACGGGCTCGTCCTTCAATAGGACCAGAACCAGCAATATAGAAGCGGGCCTTGCTGGAATAGTAGCGCCGTGGGACTGTTTCACCGTCCCACTGAAAGGCTGCTATTGGGCTGTCGGGATGGATAGCGATTCTGCCTTGCTCGTATAGTTCCGTGACAAGCTTGCTGGAGAAAGCCAGGGTCGGGCCCAGCAGCTCGGTTCTTTCGTCGAGCGCGGGCACTATCCCGTCGTCGGCCTCTTCGTCATTGAGAAGCAATGCCGCAAGCGCAAAGGCCCCTCTAAGATCAAGCTCCGCCGGATCAACTTCATCACCTTCAGCAACCGCCCAATGATCGCGGATAATCATTCGCCTGCTGGCTTCAGCTACAGCGAGTGCCTCGGCACGCTCTCGGGCCAACTCGCCCTGGCATGCTTCACAATTCCTTGCTGGAGACCGCATGACAAGCGCCAGGTCGGACCGACTTCGCACCAACGAACCAGACCCGCAACGGGGGCAAACCTTGGATACGGCAATAGCAAGAGAATTGGCGTTTACTTGCTTAAGCACGAGATGAGCCGCAATGCCGAAGTTGCCAGCCAACTCCTTCACGGTATGCAAAAACTCGTTGTCAGCACCCTGGGCCCAATAGAGCCTGCAGAGTTCCTCAATCTTTTCGTCGTCAGTGTAGGTGGTGACCTCGACATTGCTCACCTGAACACTATAAGACGGGACCGGCGCGAGCACCTTCGTCCGGTTTGAGTGGATCGAAACGATAGTGACAGTTTGAGCGCGCCACCTTCTTCAATCGCACCTCGAAATCAAAATACAGTTCGCGTCCTACTGTCGGTTACTCGACATTCGGAGGGCCCCCGCGAACGCCGACGAATCCGCAGTGCCTAGCTACGGCTCACGCCTAGTACAACGGCAGCTGGTCAGGGTTAGTCGTGTCGCCGGCAGTGGCAGGCTCAGGCTTGATGTTGGTGCCGGGGCGGCAGCCGGCACCACGCTTGGGCCGGCACGGTGATGAGCCGCCTGCTCCCGTGCCGCCAGGCAACATCAACGTCCGCCACAGGCAGGCCAACGAACACGAGCCGAACTCGGCGCGCGCCTGTTGCCGCGCAGTATTAGTCGAGGACCTGATGACCGGCGACGATCATCGCGATGCCCGTGGTGATCGCCGCGACCGGGCCGCCTGCAGAGTGGGCAGCTGCGGCAGCGGCGGCAGCGACCATCGCGATGATGGCCCACCTGAGCGGCAGCCTGGGCGGCTCGGACGGCGCTGGCGGGGTGATCTGCTGGTCGGATGGACGTAGTGTGGACACGCGGAACTCTCCTTGCTCGAACGCTCGGGGCTGATCCGCACCAGCGGCCTCCGGGGTGCCACCCGGGGGCCGTCCGCCGTAGGGCGGACGGTGGTCGCGGTGCGGGTTGCGGCGGGTCGGGCCCACTGGCTGCGGGATCCCGCCGCGCTCGGGCTGTCATCGCCCGTCTGATGTCCATAAAAGCGTCGATGGGGGGGTTCGCCAAGTGGATCAGGTACGATGGTCAACACGTTCTGATCCGCCTGATCTACGCATCCTCATATGGAAATCCAAGGTGACGCTTCAGACGGATCAAAACGTTCAGCACATAACGCCTAAACTTCTGGCGTCTGAGCCGCTAGGGCTGATCAACCCATGGCAACGAGTGAACCGGTCGACCCCAATCCGCTGCCTCCCGCGGAACGCAAGCTCCTGAAGGTCCGGCTACGACGCCTCGAAGATGCCGAGGAGTCCTACAAGACGGCTATCGCGAACCTTGCTGCGCTCGCCGAGCGCAGCGTTCCTAACAGCCCAGTGGCGAAGGGGGAGGTGCGCGTCCGCGAGACGTTCGCATTCAGCCCTGAACCCGCCCCCGAGGACTCGTCTGATCGCAAGCTGCCACCGAAGGAGTTCTGGCCGCCCGCGGGCAGGCTGGTCACCCCGCGAGGTGCCGCGCTGAAGCTCATGCTCATCGCGCTGTTCGAGGCTCAGACGCGGACGCGGCCCGGGAGGCGTCCCGACAACCCGCGCCCACTACACGGCAGGCGCAATGAGATTGCCTGGGCGGACCTACTGGCTACCGACGCGAAGCCCGCTTTGGGAGGCAAGACGGTCATGAGCGTCCCTGCAAAGAAGGCTCGGCACCTGTTCAGCGCCTTGGAGCTCATGCGGACTCAGGACCTGTTACAGGTGCCGAACCCCGATGCCCAGAAGAGGAAGCACGAAGGTTTCCTGCTCAACGATGAAGGCGGCAAGCGGGTCAGCGGCCCCAACGACCTGTACACCGTGCCGGCCAAGAAGAAGGACGAATTCTTCACGCTGCCCCTCGGCCTGTTCACCCACGGCTGGATTCACGCCCTGGAGGACCGCGACCTCCGGTACCTGCTGATGCTGTGCCGGTATCACAAAGGGGCGCCGCCAGAAGGTTTCAGGGTCAATGCGTGGGTCCGGCTCCGACACATGGCCATCGGCCCGGACATCTACGAGAGACACCACTGGTTCACCCGGTTCGGCCTGAACGCGGTGACCCCGGACGATGGCCGTCGGGACGACGGAACGTTCGACGACTACAGCAAGGGCCGCAAAGCCATCCCGCACACGCTGCAACTGCTGCCTGAGGGGTTCGAGCGAGACGGGTTGAGGGTCGTCACGAGGGTGATCGACGACCTCGTTAACTCATAGCCCGCCTTGGCCTGACGGGGCTGACGAAGCCCAGTCCATGCTTGACCACCCTCATCGCGGCGACGGCGTATGCGATGGGCTTCATGTCGCCCGCTACCGCCGATGGAACTGTCTCTAAGGGACTCGCGAGCCAGGCGCGGGCTTCCCGCGTGTCCACCTGGGAGCGCGGGAAGCAGAGGAAGGCCCCGAACCTCGCCGCGCGAGCCGCCTAGACGTCGGGAGCGCACCGGTCAGCCGCACCGCGAAACGCAGAGATCGCCGGGAGCGTTCAGGTGATCGCCTACGTCGGGCAACCTCGGCAAGTCGCCCAGATCGGCAACGACCCGGGAGGGCGTGCCTCAAGTCGACGTGCGAGCGAGGGCTTGGGTCATAGATGCACTTAACAGCAGCAGTTGCGGCGGGCGGGCGGCGGCGCAGGGCAAATTCAGGTGCTACTCAGCGTGTTGATCGATGGGGGGAGAAGCGAATGCCCCCGCCAAGCCAGTGGGCAGTCGTCACCACCCCTCGACAGGAGAAACATCTCGAGGACTGCTGCAGAGCAGGGCGAGAACGTGACCAACTGACGGCAGTCCAACCACGGGCCTTCCCGGCGGCCGACTGAGCTGCCGTGGGGCCAGGGCTCAGTGTCCTTTGCCGACACGTAGACCTCGACCGATCGCCGGGCAAAAGGGGTGGCCGGCATGCAGGAGCACGCCGGCCACCGGTTGATCTCGCCTTTAGTCGTCGACAGACCAATCACAGTAGTCGAGGCCGCACATCAAGCACCGAGTGTCATCCTCATCCAGCGGCGGCCAGTTGTGCTCGCAGCACGCCTGGTCGGCCTTGAAGAACTCGGCCCAGCACTCGCTGTCTTCGGCAGCTGCCCGGCCCCACAGGTAGACGGGATCGGAGACCGAGTTCAGGTCGTTCGTGACAGGTTGCGGCAGCGTTGCCTGATTCTCGGCAACCTGCTGGTCATCGGCTCGGTTCACGGTCATGGACAGACTCCTTGTCTGCCCGCTCTACCGAGGCCGACAGCATTCGTACGAGCCCCTGGTCAGCCGCTCGAAGGTGGCATAGGACGCGCGTACTGCTGTACGGTGGTGCACACATGCACCACGGTGGCCCCGGTGCGCAGAAGTGCACCGAGGACAACCGCTCGCATGTATGCCCGGTAGAACGGGCTTGTCTGGACCCGCAGGACCGCTCGTGGAAAAGTTGATCCTGACGGGTTTAGATCTTGTTGGTGGTGGCGCGGTGGTAAGCAAGCTTACTGCTGCGCCACCGCGTTTTTCTCGCGCTCTACTGCTGCCTGAGAGCAGCCAGGCCCGCTGCACCCCTTCGCGATCGACCATCTGCCACCCGAGGTCGTCCACGCCGGCGGGACGCCGGGCACTACAGTCGGAGCCCTCCAGGCACCGGCGAATCCGGAAAACTCCTGGTCAAGCCCCACTTCGTGCTGGGCCCACCTCCTCGGAACAGATAAACGGGAACCGCTGCACGGATCCTCAGCCGATCATTCCACCCCGCAGAAGTCGGGCGCAACTCCGTCTCGCGTCACCGTGGAACGGTTTCGAGGATTTCTGCGCACTTCTTGCGTTGATCCACTACCCCGAACCGATTACTGTGTCAACGTGACACACCAACCCCTCGGTGCGGCGCACTACAATACGGACAGTTTTGAGGCAGTCACTCCACGCATTCATGGTCTCCATGAAGATGAGAGTGAGTCCTGGAGCGCACAAACCAATCAGACCATAGCCTCGCAGATCCGTGATTGGCGAAAGGCTCGCGGCCTCAGCGCCCAGCAGCTATCGGACCGCTGTACGGCAGTAGGGCACCCCATCCCTCGAAACATCATCGCCAACGTCGAGACTGGCCGGCGAGTCAGCGTAACCGTGCCGGAACTCATAGTACTAGCAATGGCCCTGAATGTGCCGCCAGCTCTCCTGATCTATCCAGTCGGCAAGGAAGCAGCTACTCGAGTAGCTCCGCAACAAGCCACCACTACATGGAATGCAGCCAAGTGGTTCGTGGGCGAGTCACGCCCAGGACCTGGCATGGTGGGCGTCGACGATGAGACGGACTACAGGACAGCGTCTAGAGAATGGGAGTCGGCCCATGATTTAGTCACGGCGTATCAACGACATGACGCTCTAGTGCGCAGATACAGGCTTATTCGAGACGACACAGTAGCCGAACTGAAGCGAATGGCCGAGCCTTCAATCCCCGAACAGGAGGATGAGATGCGACGGACGCGCCAACTTCGCACAGACATGCTGGCGAACGATCTCGCAAGGGCAATCGATATGCTAAGGGGTCACCGGCTTTGGCTGGAGACTATGGGCCTTGCAGTTCCGAGTTTGCCCCCTGACATTGACTTAACATAGCTTCCACACACGTTAGCCTCGGCCGGTCAGTCCTTTACGAACTCATCGACCAGGTCTCGGGCTGCTGCAGACCAAAGCTCCAGTTGCTGTGGAGATACGTGTTGGCCTGGATTCCGGCCGTGGAGCACGTCGCAGATCTGCTTGTAACTGGTTACGCCACTACGGACGACTCGAAGGCGCCGCTCCCGGTCGTTCCGGTCAAGCCCTGGTTCTCCCACCGCCAGCATGAGACGACGCTCCACGCTATCGATATCCGGCGGAGCCGCGATTACGCTAGGCGGGAGGGAAGCTACAACCTGCTCAATCTGCACGCGCAAAATTAGTGCACGCAGCAGAGTCTTGTCGTGAGCAGGACTTGGCCATGCTTCGTAGGCCGCCACAAGATCACCTATGGCCGCAATCGGCCATCGGACTCCAGCCACTAGGAGCCCACATCCATCCGTCGGATGATTTTCAACATCTTGCGCGTATCGTTAATCCAAGTGCGCCGCTGAGAAGCTTTAGGTGCACTTGGCGCCCCACCATGCGCGGCCCTATTCAGAGCAGAGATTGTTGACTCGTACTGATCAAGAACCAACGGAGACAGGCCGACCTTTGCGGCGTAGTTATTAAGCAGTACAAGCTGGCTACGAGTATCGCCGGCCTGCTCACGGTCAGCAGCTATCCGCTCCGAAGAAAGCCCCGACCTTCGCCCAAGAATCTCGACCTGCGTCCCGACCTCAGTATCAAGCGCCTGTCTGCACATCGTAAGGATCATGATGACCTGGGCGGCTTCGGTGCCGAGGGGCTTGTTGGCCTCGGCGCCGAGCACCCGCTCCAGGTCCTCTAGGAGCCCCATACCAGGGTAGGTAACGTCCTTGACCTGGACCGTCGACGAGCTGCCTGGAGGACGGGTGAGCCGGATGTGGAGCGGGTGCTCGCCGAGCGCCCGGAGTTCGTGCCACAGTCGCTCGTCATGGGTGAGAACGATAATCTGGTACGACTTCGAGAGCGTCCCAAGCACTCGGGCTAGGTATCTGACTCGATCTCCATCGAAAGCGTGGATTGGGTCGTCGAGCACGAGGAACCTAAAAGGACTATCCGGCTGCGTCGCACGCGGAAGGTACGTCGCGAGTGTCAGCGCGTTCCGCTGGCCTGTGCTCAAGACCTTCGGGGCATCTGGCCCTGGTGCAACTTTAGTATCACCGAAAGCAAGACTTATCGCCACCTTGCGGGCCTGACGGATCCCGCCACTTAGCTTCACCTGCGTCACCTGCAGGTCGCTGTCATTATTCAACTCGGCCCAGTACTCAACTACCCGCGCCGAGATTGGATCGAAGAGCGCACTGCGTGTATCCCTTGTCCACTGCTCGACGACCTTGCCCAATCTTTCGGCGTGCAATCCGCGGGCATAGCTAACGCGGTCTTGCTCGACTATCCGAAGCCATTGGTCGATCTGCTGACGAACCCGAGCCCATTCATCGGCGGACTCTTCGTGGTTTGCGATCACCTTAGCCTTCGCCTCGGCGTACCAAGCGGCGATCAGCGCTGACTCAACCGCAAACGCTGTGAGGGCTTCGGTGCTCAAGGTCTCCGCCTGAACGGTGGCGACCTGGGAGGCCAGTTGGTCCCACCGATTGATCAGCCCGCCGATCTCATTCGGGAAATCCTGCTGAAGCATCTTCCTGGCATCGGCTGCAAGAGGGCTAGGAAATGCGGTCGCGTAGAACTGCCGCCACTGAGCTCGTACGATGCCTTCTGCCTCGCGGAGCGCTTGAAGCTCAAGCTTAAGACGGTCGGCCGCAGTGCGGGCAGTCTCGAACCAGCTCGCGGCGTGAGTGCCACAGACAGGACAGACATCGCCAGCCCGCAGGTCCTCAAGATGCTTGCCTTCGCCGTGCACCAGGCCCGCAAGTGCGGCCTGTACCGCCTCAGCACCGGGCACTACCGCAACCCGCGCAGCCTGGAGCTCGCGGATCGCACCACTAAGTCGCTCAACAGCGTCAGCGTCAACTACCCACTCGCGAGGTAGATGCGAGCGCGGTGCTTGGCTCCGCGGCAGCGCAGCCGCGAGTGACCTCAGATTGAGGATCTGGTCAGGTGCCGGCAACGAACCATGCAACTTCGCCAGGTCAACTAGGGTCTTGGCTGCCGCGAGTCCCTCGGTTAGGGCGAGGGTCGCGTTGTAGGCGTCCTTGACTCGTACTTGTGCAGCGCGGCCAGCTGTTCGTACCTCGTCCACCAACTCCAACAGCACCGTCAGCACGTCGAGCGGCAAGCCGCCCTTCAAGAACTCGTGCAGCAGGCCCGGCTTGTCGATGACCGGAGAGATCTCCGGATAGAGCAGCACCGGGTTGAACTGGGCGTACGCGGCGTTCCAGTCTCGGGGCACTGGCTGGTCGGTGCCGTCGGGCATCTGCCACCGGACGTTCTCGCTGCCACGACAGCCGATCGTCACATCGTCCGGACCATTGCTTACGACCGCCTTGATCAGACGGTCACTGAAGTGCAAATTCGCCTCGGCAAGTTCGTACTTTCGAGAGACACCTCCGCTAAGCACGTGCCGGAGTCCATCTGCAGCGCTCGTTTTACCGGTGCCGTTCCGAGCCGAAATCACGACAATCCCGGCCGCGGGCGGGAACTTCAGAACGAGAGGCACCTCTCCAACTCCGACGTGTCCCCTAAGTTCCAGGCTCCGCAGAAACCACGGTCCTGGCGGGCCAGGAGTCTCCTGCGCACCCAGATCTAGGAGATGGTCATCGACCAGAGCTCGCAGGAGGCCGCGGAGGTCTTCATCAAGATCTTCTGCCGCTGCAGCGACGTCGGCCCAAGCCAGCACCACCCTGGGCTGCCTAGTTTTCGCCACGGACACCCCTTCCGCGATATCGGACCCGACCGCACACCCCACGATGACGGAACTCAAGGCGATGGCTCGTCACTCAAACGGTGCAGGACGATAGCGGGACGGTACCGGAATTATCGCCACGATGGAGCCAGCCGGAAGCTCCGCAGCGTGCGGACATCCCTCAATTGACGCAGGTAAGCAGATTCCCGGCATTAAGGACGGTCGAGTCAGGGCGGATTCCCATCCCGAAGCTAGTTTTGAGATCCAACGACGCAAACGAAGTGATGACGAGATGTCACTGACTGTCAGGTTCGAGGTCGCGCCAACTAGACTGCCAGAAGCAATCAACCGAACATCCGCCTCGCACGTTCGATCCTCGGTGGCGAGCTAGTCCAATCGACGAACCCATGAACATGAAGCCGCAATACTCCAGTAACCGCAACCCACTACGCGTGAAGGTTCAAGCCGTCTCCAATCCCATCCGGCCAATTCGGTTGCGCCTCGCACAATCTCCCGGACGCACCCACGATCAATTAGAGCCGCCCCCTCCCACCGACCCATTAAGGCACGCTTACCAAGCAACAGGGTGGCAACATCGCAGACATTTCCACTTAAGCCCGGGCGTCACGAACGCAAATCGTTCAACATCTTTGGCGCAGGAACCACCTGTGATACCGAGAGAAGACCGCGAGCAGTACCTCCCAAGATTCACCCTGTCGGAGAATGCAACTTAGCCTCCATCAAGCGCGGCAAATTCTCGCCAACCCCGCTGATGCCCCGGCAACGCACCACCATTGTGAGCGCCACCAAGGGCTTACAACGCTACGAACCGGCTTAATTCGAAACGGCGATCAGAAAATAAAGTGAGCTAACGAGAGGACACGTCAGTCAACCTCGACTTGAATGAGCTGCTGAAGAGAGTTGAAGACGGCCGTCAACTCCTCGAAGGTTGTCGCGGAAAATACAGCATGGCCGTATCCCTGCATCACATACGGAGGCACACCTACATCGTCGCCGGACTCGCAATAGATTGCGACGTCCCGCACGCCCGGAATTTCTAACGCCTCAGTAACTCCCTGGATCCCCTTAACCTGCCCCGGCTTTTTCGCGAAGAATTGACAAAAGCCAGCCGGGGTCGGCAGTCGGCGCATCGTCAGTTCCGGTTTATCACCCATGGCAAGATCGAGAGCAGCGGCGATCATGTCAACACCCGTACTGAGCAGGACAGATTCAAAGAGAGGCCCACCCCCTAGCCTAGCGGCTGCCTCGAGTATGACCGGCGTGCCGTCCGGCAGGATTCGGAATTCCGTGTGGGTTGCACCAATCGTGATCCCCAAGGCCCGGTGAGCACTTGCCGTGGATGCCTTGACGCCATCTATCACAACTTGGGAAAGCTGAGACGGCGTGCTGTAGAAATACTCCTCAAAAAACGGCCCAGCCTGCGGCAACGGTTTATCGTGAACCGCTACAACGTTTGTATTATCGCCGTCAACGATTGACTCCACGCTGACCTCCCGGCCGGGTATGAACCCCTCGAGTAGAAGGGCAGCCTCGTAGTTTGTCATAGTCCTGCCACAGAGTGGGTCGTATGAAAGGTCAGCCCAGGATTCAATGCGACATGATTCGAAGTGGGTGTCCAGTTCCGAAATACTGTCGATGCGGCGCACATGCTGACTCCCGCCACCGATCAATGGCTTTAAGACGAGGGGGAATCCTATGCGCTCTGCCTGCTGCCGGGCTTCGGCTATATTGCGAGCCAAGCCGTACAGAGGTTGAACAAGTCCTTCGTTCTCGAACGCCCGACGCATTGCATACTTGTCGCGAGCGAGACGAGCGCTCTGTTGACTCACAAACAACAGGCCGAGTTCGGCAGCGGCCGCAGCGGCCGCCGTTACACTGTGCTCTGAAAACGTCAGTACTGCACGAATATGGTCACGCTCAGAACTTGCAAGCTCGCGCACTGCCGCAACCACCTCGTCGAGGTTCGCAGTGTTCACGTCGAGGGCCCGGTCGACAAGCCCTTGCTCCCAGGTCGGATTGGCCATGATGAGGATGAAACGCTCTTGGCGATCTTTCGCATACTTGGCCATCCGCAGAAGATGACCGCGCCGGCTCACGTTCGCACTGTGTATAAGTAGAATGCTCATGGTTTCCCCAGGAATTAGTCATCACTATCAGATCCGGACCCAATTTAGCCCCGGCCGGCGCACGTCGAACTGATCGTGCGACAGGCCACATGCTCTGAGACCCCACAGACAACCGCGTATACGGCGTACACGCTGTGACCGTCGACATTCACGCCTTCGGCTTCCGACGCGCCATGGCACGGCCGCGCTCACTTGGAGTGAGGATGGCTAACCAATGATTGCCAGATCGGTAGCGGATACCGCGAGCAGACGGCCGGTCTTTAAATCATGCATGGCCATGTCAGCAAGTTCGACCGCAGGTCTCCGAATGTCGCGCCAAAGCCGGATGCTAATCCGGACCTCGGTACGTGAATCGGCATTGCCAAAAAAGCCGACTCTCTGATCAAGTAGCTTGCGCTCCAGAAACTGCCTATCACTGCGCCCCATCGAGCGCCACAGCTCCAATAGAGCACCATCAAAGATTGAGAAGTAGGACGCAAAGTACAAGAGTCCAGCGCCATTAAAATCGCGAACAATATTCAACTGATAGGTCGTGGTGAAAGTTCCGCCGACAGCCGTCAAGTTAGGCGCATCGGAGGCGTAGAAGCTACCGTACTCACGCGCGTGTCCCAAGGCAGAGCGGGGCGAATACTGATTTGGGATCTTTGGAAGCTGCGAATTCGAGAATTCCATCGGGGCAGCCTCATAGAGATGCCTGTTACTGTCCGATTCGGATCGCGAAACCCAGCGGTTCAGATTCTCCACGTACATGCAATCAGGATGAGGCGCATCGTAGAACTCGGTCGGCTCAAAGGGTGTCTCGGCAACGTCCAGCCATGCGGGCGCCAGTCGATGCAGGGTCAAAACAGAACTCACTCCGAGTCCAAATACCCTAGACGAAACTTGTAGTTCATCGCCAAAAGAAAGACCGTGTGGGTGAACAACGCCTCCACCTCGGACGCGATAATAATAAAACGAGAGGTATGCTGGGTTCCCTACCGAATTGCGCGCATTGAAGACGTTAAGCTTACATGCTGCAGCCACCGCCTCCCAGGTCCAATCACCAATCGTCCCGAAAATCAGTGACCCGCCGCTACACATCCCAGGAGCGACAACAACGTGACGACCCGCTGATCTTTCAACCACCAGAGAGACCTAGCGCTGACAGGCGAGAAAAGAGCATTGTCATCCACTCAAAAGGTATAACCGCGAGCATTAACACCTGACCATGGTGCTATTACCCGCGGAACGTCTATTTGGTTCGACCCTCAATCAATCTCACAACATCCTCAACAGTTGCCGCATCCAGGAGCTCGTAGTCGGCCACCTCCACTTTGAGCCGGGTCCAGAGCACGGCAGCCAACTCGGTCACCGCGAGCGAGTCAAGCCCAATATCCGCACACTTAGCTTTTGGTGTTACCTCAATCTCAGAAAGTTGAAGGTCATTCACCAAGATAGCCTTAACAGACTCATACAATTCAAACCTCCCAGTCACAGTTAAGGCAACAGTTATCACTCGTCATTGAACTCTTGTGCCGAACGGTTTCTCCGCGTTCACTGGGTCGGCGCAACTCGACCGGAATTTTTCCCGAGCATGCCGCGGAGCTCGAGTGCCACATCTACAATGAGATCCTCCTGTCCGGCCACGACTTGTCTCCTGCCAAGCTCAAAGAAGATGTCTCTCGAATCGACCCCGTACTCTTTTGAAATGTCTTGGACTCGATGTCTAAAGCCAGAAAATACGCCGGCTAATCCGCTGACGACTGAAACGGAGTCAATCTTCGGTGGAGCCGTCATCAACTCGGACTCCGCAAGGTCCGCCGCATCGAGCAGGGAGTACAAGTCGATCCCAGTCTCGTATCCCATTCTGCTCAATACAGGGACCAGTACTTCCAACTGCGCGTTGCCTGCGCCAGCTCCAAACCCTCGGGCGCAAGCATCGATTATCCGTGCGCCTGATTGGATGGCTGCCAGCGAATTGGCGAGTGCCATGCTGAGATTGTTGTGCCCATGGAACAGAACAGGAACGTCGACCGCCTCGCAAATTGTCTTGATCCGTTCCATTACATCGAGCGGTAGGTAATGTCCGGACGAATCCAGAATGCCCACCGCGTTGGCTCCGAACTTTGCAAGCTTGGCGCACTCGTCAGCAAGCCGCTGCGGGGAAGCCATGTGGCTCATGAGAAGGACGGCTTGCGCTTTGACCCCTGCATCGCGAACGAACCCTAGATGCCGCTCAGCGATGTCGGCCTCTGTGCAGTGCATGCCCAGGCGCACTACGTCAGCCCCATGTCCAATCGCCATCGTCAAATCATTCGCCGTCCCCCACCCGGGCAGCATGAAGACGGCCATCTCACTTTTCGGCATTGCCTCACGCACCGCTGACAGCATCTCGTCATCGGTCAGCGTTGCTCGCCCGGCTTGAAGGGAGGAAGCCCCGAGTCCATTGCCGTGGCCAATCTCGACAGTTGGCACTCCGGCCGTGTCAGCCGCAGAGGCGTAGCGCCGCAGTTGCTGTGCATTCAAACTGTGCCTAACCGCGTGCTGGCCATCACGGAGCGTCGAGTCGTAAATTCGGACGGATCCCGACCCGCGAACACCTTCCATATTCGTTGTAGTCATGGCCCTTCCGCTCCAGCAATAGAATTCCGCAGCGCTGCGTATCCCTCGGCGACGCGGATCGCGGCTGAGTTGATGATGTCGAGGTTGCCTGCATACGTAGGGATGCGTCCACCGACGGCAGCTACCTCGATTGAGATGAATGTCCTATTGCCGTCGACGGAGAAGGCAGCTAGCCGAACGCCTGAGGCGAAGGTCTGGATTTCATGCACGGCCAGGTCCACCGATCGGCGAATTGCGATCTCCGTAAGCTTCGGTCCGATTAGTGACATCGCCACGCGAAACGTTGAGGGCGGCCGCGCTGGGCTTAAATTGAGCATTGCCTTGACCGTGTCGATTCCGGTAAAAGCCCGGATCGCCGCCTGTGTCGTGTAAATATACTCGTCTAGGTTAAGTCGGGTAGAGTGCCCCACGCTCAGGCTTGCCGCGGTAGTCACCACTTCCACGTAGTCCACCTGGTGACCTTGAGCGACACGATACAGAATAGGGATGGCTACCTGTCCGCCACAGGTGACCATGCTGATGTTTCGGTGCGACGAGACGTCGGCACCATTAACGGTCGGAGCGATCATGTGGCCGACGCGGCTAGGCGTGAGGTCGACAACCATGATGTCCAGTGGGCCCAGTCGGGCAGCGTGCTCAGCATGGGACACCGCGTTACTAGCATCAAAAACGAGGTCTAGAGGACCACGGAAGTCCACGAGAGAATCGATTCCCTCTGCGGCCGTCGCTATGCCCAGGGAGCGGGCCTGTCGAAGTCCTTGCGAATTATCGGCACGACCCACAACGAGTTTGCAGTCAAGAACATCCGATCTCCCCACTCTAGCCGCCAAATCGACCCCGATGAGTCCGGCGCCCAAGACCGCCACGGACAGACGGTTCTCCGCTTTCACGGGTGTTAGTCACCTCCTCGCGATATAACAACTGATGGTTATCGGGACAGGATCGGCGCCGCCAATGCGGAGTCCTTGCAGCGGGCCCTCCGCCAGCCTTCAACATTCTGCAAGACATTACGCCTATCTCTTCACTCGGCGTAAGTTCACTTCGTTGCGATGAACAACCGACTTCCTGGCATAGGCAACGTCTGACACTCGACTTTTTTGAATCCGGCACGCCGAAGAGCCATGCGCCATTGTTCTTCGGTGGGCAGTCGTACCCCCATCGACGCTGCGTGTAGATAGGTGAACAGCGCACTGAAGGCACGCTCGTCACGTCCACTCACATAAGGCACCGCGTCCGTGATCATGAGCGCTCCTCCGTCCTCGATCGCCGTCCAACATGCTCTCAAGACCGCGTCTTGCACGTCCGGTTTTGCGCCTATGTCGTGCATGACAAATCCTGCGTGGATCACTTCTGCCCCACGAATTGGTGACGGATCGCTTGCGAGGGACTCGATGGACCGAGTGACTATTTCCATTCGGCCGAGCACACCTGCCCGCACAGCAGCACTTTCTGCTTCCTCGCAGGCGGCATGACTGAGATCGAGCGTCAGCCCCCGCGCATCGGGGAGCATCTGCAACAAGTGGATAACTAGACCACCGGCACCTGCGCCTAGGTCGACTATACGGGATGGATTCCGAGCATAGATCTCCTTTATGACGGCCGGATAGAAGCCTTGTGAGCCGATCCACTTCGACGTAACTGCCACCGACCTGCCATCTCGTTGATGATGCGCTCCTGCTGACGCAGGGTCTCGAAGAAACTCGGTGGAATTCTCAATGAAAGGACTGTTGGCATTAAGCGCCCACGCCAAATAGCCGGACTCGTAGCGGCGATCGGCCATGTCGGGACATGGGGAGAATTCGCCCGGCTTTTCGGATGCGATGAGCAGACCGGAGGCTGCCAACGCCTGCAGGAGAGTTTCAGCCCCGGGCCGGGGGATGTCGGCTGTGATCATTACGTCGTCGATTCCGAAAGGCTCGGCTCGATCGAGAAGGGCGGAGATTCCTACCTGTTCTGCCACTTCGAGCAACGCAGCGACAGCTGCCATGTCCGCGGCAAGCTCTTTACGTTCCGTACTCGGCATATCAACCCCGTCTCTAGCGGAGGCGTCCTGCCTCCTGGTGGCATCGGCGAAAGATAATTGCCCCGCCGCGAACAGGCCTTTCCATGCTCGCTCGTCAGACGGGCCGCGGGCGCTGAGGTGAAGCGGAAATCGGCAACGACCGCACACAAGCTTTGTGATTTCTCTCGACGCCCTTCGGCCTAGTCGCTTCTCCTAACCACGCGCTGAGCAAACCGAAAGAATTTTGGCCTCAGCTCGGCGCCTGACCATATCGGGCTGATTGAGCCACGGAGGATTTTGTTTCCGGATCGGCCGGAGAATCCACCGGACTGGGACGGTACGAGGTCACCCGTCTCTATCTGGCGCCATTCGGCTTCGGTGACGCGCTGAAAGAATTGGTATCGCAAATGCTTGTGCCCCGGAGCGATCACTAGCCGGTAGCCGTCTGACAGATATGTTCCGACGCACAGGTCCGGGTCGACCGGCATGATTTCTGACTCGCGCCAGGGCTTCATATTCAGTGCACGTAGCACGTCGTAATAGACAACGATAGAGGGGTATACGTTCGCCGACACCACGAGCACTACGCGCTCGTCAGGGAAGATTTGTACGAAATTTTGATGACCGTTCCAGGCAGATTCAAAGCCGAACGATTTTTCATCAAAGTGGAACCAGCCCAGCCCCCATGAATGAATCAAGTGGTGACGGGGGACGCTAACCTGCCGCGCGCGCATCTGCTGTGCCAGGTCGACCGATAGCAGCCGCTTGCCTTGGCGTGTAACGCCATCATCCAGAGCAAACTGTGCCAGGGCCATGGTGTCTGCAATGGTGAAGCAGGTCGAGTATTCGCCCAGCGTGTCACCGAGCCCTGACGGCGTTTCAGCCGGTACTGGCTGAAACTGATCCGACGTTTCGTCTAACAGGTGGCCGGAGGCGATTGTGCTCCCGTAATGTTCGTCGAGATCGGCGATTTCTGGGATGCATGTTATGCCCAACGGGGTCAGGAGCATTTCATTGACGGCTTTGCGCCACGATCGGCCAAGGAGCCGTTCGATCAGAAGGGCAACCATCGCAGTGCCAGCGTCGGAGTAGACGAAGATCTCGCCTGGCTCCGCAATCTGCGGATATTCTTCGAATCTCCGCTTCTCGGTGTCGGCGTCTATAGCCTTGGTGAGCGCCCATTCCTCGAACGACTCGTCGATACCGCTGGTGTGGGACAGCAGCTGCCGCAAGGTCACTTGTGCAACTTGACCATCTCGTCGCCGCACGGCATCTGGAAGGAACGCGTTAAGCGGCTCATCTAGGGAGATCATCTTTCTGTCCACGAGCATCATCGCAACATACGCGATCAGGACCTTGGTCAGGCAAGTCACATGCTGCCGGGACGATTCGTCACGGGGGCGTTCGGTGCGTAGGTCGTCAACGCCGTGGTGCGTCACGCGCCACTGATCCCCAATAAGAACGGCAACTGAGGCACCGGGAACGCCTTCGCCACGCGCTGAGGCTTTCAGCGCCAGACTGGCTGCTGTAAAGCGTTCCTCGTCGCTCCCGCGAGTCAGTTCGACATCGCTGCCCGATCCTGCTGATTCCCTGTTCAAAATTTAAATTCCATCTCTTGGGCGCTTATTAACCCGCAGCCCAGGCCGCCCGTCATACCGCAGCCTCGGTACCGACCTCGATCTTGGGTAACAGCGCTTCAACTCGATCGTCATCCAACGTTTCTCGGATGCGCGAGAGGAAATCAGCAGCAATCCCGTCGTCATCCCGATATCCGGGCACCTTGGCCGCCAACTCCTCCAACAGGCCCCGCACCGGCGGACTAAAACGGTGAATTCCTGTAATGGTCGCAGCCTGATAGCACGCAGCAATCAGAACAGAAACGATGGTGTTTACGTTCTCGAGCAACTGAAGAGACTTCCGCGCACCGATGAGACCCATACTGACCACGTCCTGGTTTTGACCGTTGGACGGGATAGTTTTGATTGAAGCCGGAGCGGCCAAGTCCAGGTTCTCCGAGGCTATGCTGGTCGCCAGGTACTGCGAGCCCTGCAGGCCCGAATACAAACCCTCGTCCCCAAGCGCGAGGAAGGCGGGGTACGAGGCGTTCAAGTGGGGATCGAGGATGCGATTTAGCTGCCGCTCGGCAAGCACTCCGATTTCAGCGATTGCGATATTTAGAAAATCGCTAGCCATCGCGACATATTGACCATGGAAATGTCCACCATGGAAAATCGTCTCGGGCGTTTCGAAGATTAGCGGGTTATCGTTGCAGGAGTTTAATTCCTCCTCCACCAGACGGCGGCAGTAAGTGATGGTGTCCAGCACCGGACCGAGAATCTGCGGAACGCACCTCAGCGTGTAGGCGTTCTGCAGGTATTCGTGGACCTGGATGACTTCGCCAGTGTCACCGCTCTCCTGCCTGATCAGCCGCATTACGTCTTCATGCTCACGAGTAAGTTCGCTGCCCTCTAGCAGTTCGCTGATAACTTGGGCAACCGAGTTCTGCCCCTGGTGATTCTTGAGGGCGTGTCCGCGATGTTCAAACGCCCGGGTCGACCCGCCCATGACTTGAATAAAGGTAGCTGAAGCCCATAAGGCGAGGCGAAGCAATCGTCGGGCCTTCACCAGTGCCAACGCGGCCACACCAGTCATCCCGGACGTTCCGTTGATTAGGGCCAATCCGTCCTTGTACCCTAAGCGCACCGGCGCAAGGCCTTCTTCGGAGAGGACCTCGGTCGACATACGAGTGCGCCCGCGGTACCGAACCCGGCCAGCCGCGATCAATGGCAACGCCATGTGTGCCAACGGCGCCAAGTCACCGCTGGCTCCGAGCGAGCCCTTTTCTGGCACTATGGGATGAATGCCGCGGTTGAGGAACTCTCCCATCAGCTTCAGCGCATCCGGTCCGATCCCCGAGTACCCCTTGATGAGACAGTTGAGCCGCGATACCTGGATCGCGCGAACCACCTCGTCGGCAAAGAGCGGACCTCCGCCGGCTGCGTGCGATCGCAGCAGGTTCTCCTGCAGAGTCGTCTCGAACTTCGCCGGGATACTCATGGACACCATCTCGCCGAACCCGGTCGTCACGCCGTAGATCGGATACCCCTCAGCCCCCCACCGCTGGAGCCGCTCGCATGTGTCCTCGACCATTTTCAGCTGGTCCGCGTCAAGCTCGACCGCTTCACCCTTCACGGCGACCGCGTAAAGGTCGTCGATGGTAAGGCCTTCTCCCCGTATCAGCAAAGCTTCTCCTCAGTGAGGTGGTGCAGTACCGAGCCGCTCGTCGAGCGCTCGTCTGTCTTTGAGCGGTCGAGATTATTCATCCTTTCGCGTTTGTTCACCGCTCTCGTCTAACACCTGCGCGAGCCCGGCGGACCATGATCGGAAGTGTCCCAACCGGGAAGACGTGCCTGATCGGCTCCTCTCGGCCTGGCTCACCTGGCCTGGGGCAGGAAGTCTTGACGCGTCGACTTTTCCACCCGCGTTGCGTGGAAGTGTCTCCAACGTCACGAAAACGTCCGGCACCATCTGATCGTTCAACCGCCGCCGGAGATGGGCCCGCCAAATCTCCGGAGAGCCTGTCCCCGATGTGGGCACGACATAGGCGACTAGTTGCTGGACCAATCCATCGTCACTATCGGACGGCACGACAACACATTGGATGATGGACGGGTGGCTAACCAACGCGGCCTCGATTTCGGCGAGCTCTACGCGGGCGCCGCGCAACTTGACCTGTCGGTCTCGCCGCCCCTCAAACTCCAATAGGCCGTCGGGGCGCCAATGTCCGCGGTCCCCCGTTCGATAGCAGCGGACCTCAGATTTTAACCCGTCTGCGACGGAAACCATCATCGTCCCGAAACCCGAGTCAGACTCCTGGGCGTCACCTACGTATCCGAGAGCCAGGAACGGGCTGCAGACGACTATCTCACCGGAGACGCCAACCGGGCAGGGGCGGTCGTCGGAGTCTAGGACCAGGACCAAACATCCCGGGATAGGCGAGCCGGCAGGAACAGTGCCCACCCATCCCTCGCTCACTTCCATCCAGGTCGCTAGGATAATTTCGGTTGTTCCATACAGATTTGCGAGTCTCACACTGGGTATCGCAGAGGCCATGCCTGTTGCAAGGTCACCGGGGAGCGGTTCACCGGCGAAGAGTATGTGGTCCAATGACGTCAGATCCAGCGTTGGTACACCCGTACCGATCGCGTGCAGAAGCTCGCGACCGAAGCTCGGCACGGTCTGGAGCACGTTTACCTGTTGTGTTGCCAGCCAGTCTAGGAGGAGGCCCGCGTCGTACCGGATGCTGTCGGGTACCGGGCACAAAGTGCCTCCTGCCACCAACGTGGCGAAGATTTCGCAAAGACTGGCGTCGTAGTTTGTAGCCGACCACTGAGCAGTCCGGCGATCGGGCCCCATTCTGAATTCGGCGCCCAGCCACTGCACCAATTGCACTAGGCCACGGTGCGATTGAACGATACCTTTGGGCCTACCAGTCGTTCCGGAGGTGTACACCACGTAGGCTGGGGCATCTAGAATGCGCTCCGGATGCCCTGCCATGGCATGGTCGGAAGCGGCTAGTGCCGACGGAGACTCCGGACGGACGTCATCGCGAGCAAGCACCTGCAGCACCGGGCCAGACGCGGCAGTCCGGTACCAAGAAATCAGCTCGTCTTCCGGGGCGCCGCGCTCCACTAACAGACCGGTCGGCTTGATTTCCCGCAATATCTCAACACAACGCTCAAACGGGTCGGTCTGGCTGAGCGGTACGACGTAGCATCCCGCTTTGAAGATCCCCAATAGGGAGGCAACGTTGTCCGCCCCTGCCGGCTGCCGGCTGGCAACGGGCGTACCGGGGCGAACACCGCTCTGCATCAGCCCCCACGCGATCCGATCACCCCATGAGTCAAGCTCTTGATAGGACAGTCCGTCGAGGGCTACCGCGTTGGGGTGGGTACTAGCCCTCTCCCGTACGAGCTCGTGCACTGCGGCCAGCGGTTCTTGAGCCCCGACTGCAGCCTCTTCCCGACCCACCACTACGTCAGGTAATCCTCCGGTCATGGCTACTCCTCGACGCTCGCGTGTGATTCGATTTGGCGCTCTCCGACGGTGCCGGATCGGAAATGTGGCAACCGGCTGATTGGCTGCTCCGGGCCTGCCACCGCAGCCTCGATTAGCCGGACTAGGCCATCAGCAATCCAGCCCGCCGTATCGTGGTTGAACAGGTCAGCTGAGTAGCTGAGCAATCCGGTGAGGCTGCCTTGCGAGCCTGGGGAGTCAAAAGACTCGTGGAAGGTGACAGAAAGATCGAGTTCGAACCCGGCGCCTATCTGACTTTCCGCGACTGACAAGCCAGGAAGTCTCAGCCATTCGGCTGGGCCTGTCGCAAGTTCTATCGACACTTGGTAGAGGGGATGTCCAAAACTAACGCTTTCGCGCCCGAGCTCCGCAGCGATTCGTGCGAACGGCAATTCCCGGTGCGCATCCGCAGCCAGTGCAGTCTTTCGTACCCGGCCAATCAATTCACCGAAGCTCGGATCGCCGAATGCGTCGACGCGCAGCACCAAACTATTACACAACGAACCCACAACAGTATTCAAACGTGCGTCTGGTCGCCCGCCGGAGGCGGCGCCTATAGGCAGGTCATATCCCGCGCCTAGGCGGGCAAGAAATGCAGCTAGACCGGCCTGCAGAACCATCCGAACAGTGGCATGGTACCTTCGGGCAACAGAATGCAAGCGAAGATTCAGGCCATCTGGAAGCGTCAGCGTGACCCTTCCCATACGGTGGCTCGGCCGCTGTGGCCTTGGTCGGTCAAACGGAAGCGCTAGCCCTTCTGGAAGGTCTTTCAACGCTTGCCGCCAATACTCCATCTGGCGTTCTGCGTTACTTCGGCCGCCGCAATCCGCGGCGAGGAACTGTTCCAGCCATCTCAAGTATCCCGAAAACTGCACCGGTAGGATCTCCCATACCGGCGGATAGCTTGACAAACGAGCCGTATAGGCATGGCTGAGATCGCGCCACAGCACCCGCATCGAATGTTCGTCGCACGCACTACGATCCGCCGCAAGTAGCAGAACATGGTCTTCCGGGCCCAGCGCGAACAGCACCGCACGCAATGGCAGTTCAGAACGGCGATCAAAGCGGCGCACCGCCTCGGTATCAAGGTATGCAGACAGCCCAGACGCCGAGGCTTTGATCACTGGCAGATCCACGAGCGCCTCCGCACCTTCTCGGATCACAAGGTGGATCGTGCCGTCTGATTCTCTGTGAAGCGTCTGCAGAACCTGGTGTCTGCCCACCAGATCGGTCAGCGCCTGGCGGAGCGCCGCCTGGTCAAGCGGACCTTTGAGGTACTGGGCAGTGCCTCGAGGGCATGACCGCTCTTCCGGCACGACCAGCCATGCAGAGTCTTGACGGTTGTCGCCTATTGAGGGACTAAAGTTCCCCATTTCCGGCGCTCGCGCTGATCCTGCGTCGATGCGTTCCACGAGGGAGCCAATGGTTTCGGCAGCCAGCACGTTGCGGACGCTGATCTCTGCTTCCACGACCGAGCGTAGAAGGGTAACCAACCGGCTTACCAGGAGAGAGTTTCCGCCTAAGTCAAAAAAGTTCTCGGCTGGGTTAACGGTGGGCAGGCCGAAGACTGCGGCGACTAATTCGCACACCAGCTCTGCGCGAGCTGAACGCGTAGGATCTGGCGTATGCCGGCGCGGCTCGGGGAGCAGAGTGCGATCAATGTCACCGGCGGGTGTGAGTGGCATCTTCTCCAACAGCACGACCACATCGGGTACTGCAAACTCGGGCAATTTCGCAGCTAACGACGCGCGGAGCTCATTCGCCGTAGGCGCATCGCCAGTCACGTTCAGTGTGGCGTATGCAGCAAGTTGCTCAATGCCGTCCGAGTCGACATGGAGAGTCGCAACAGCGCTTGCGACTCCCGGGTCGAGTGAAATCATCTGCTCAATCGCATGAAGACCAGCCGATTCGGGGCCCATAGATTCGACTGGATGTGCCACAACGCTCCTTCAGTGGATTTCGGACACGATCGTAGCCGCACATCGCGGACTCGCGACGCGTCAGATAGCCGGATTACAGAGACGACGGCAGCGCCACTCAATTGCCCGGGATAGCCGACACCGATCCGGAATACCCACAGGACCTGCAGCGGCGAGCGGAGCCACTACCGCTCGGGCTGCCATTGAGTAACCGCGCGAAGATACCCACTTTGTCCACCCCCGTGAACGATCTCAGCCTACGGAGCCATCCGTCATGGCATCGATAGTGCAATGAACGGCCGCACTGCCCATCGACATCAGTGCGCGGCCTAGGCTAGCACGGCGGGGCGCGTGCCTCTAGGCTCGATCCACTGTGCTCCTGTAGGAGAGGTTCACTCCTGTGCATAACTGACCTGGAGCCGCTCGGCGACCTCGTTGATGCCGGCGAGAACATCCTCGTGTGTTGGTGCTCCCCCGGAAACCACGCCGACATAAGCCAAGGTTCCGTCGCGCCAGTCAACTCGCTGCCCTGGCTCGGCCACCACATCTACGTAGCTCACGCCGGGCACCGCGGTCGTCTGCTCCAACCCTTCGATTGACAGAAGCCGGCGCGCCCCTACGGGCGGCGCAACAAAGTAGCTGTAGGCGACCTGGCGGAAGCGGATCGGCGGCACACGTACTTGCCTGCCTAAGGCAAGCGTGATCGCGGCACGCACCAAGTCATAGCCGGCGGAACGCTGGAGCAAGTCGCCAACGTACCCACCGAGACGTCCATTCACTTCGATCACGCGGGGTCCTGCCCGAGTCAGCTTGATCTCGGTGTGCGTTACACCGTGTTGGACACCGAGTGCGCGCAGGGCAGCTTGCTCCGTCTCGATCACCGCCCGCGCGAGAGTGCTGGAAATCGTAGCGGGCAGCACGAAGCCGCCTTCGCGGAACGGCTCGACCAGCGGCAGTCTGCCAGTTACACAGACAGGCTGGGTCGATCCATTGTGAGTGACCGACTCCACCGACACGTAGTCGCCCCAGCCGCTACCAGCAGCGGATGGATCTCCTACCAACAGCTCCTCGACCACAAACTCGCTGCCGCCCCGCCTAGCGGAGTCAGCAAGGAACTCCGTCACCACCTGGACGCACTGTTCGACCGTGTCTACCCGGCATGTGGCGACGCTGCCGGCGCCGCCCCGAGGTTTCACTACAGCGGGCAGTCCTACCTCACGCGCCGCACCCACGGCGTCGGCCGGTGTCCTCACCGCCACGCAGCGTGTCGTCTCAACGCCAGCTGCTGCCATTGACCGTCGTTGGCTTAGCTTGTCGGTGAGCCTTTCACTGGTTTGTCGGTCATGGAATGGCAGACCGCAACGTTCGGCAATCGCCGCGGTCAGATCGATCTGATGCTCGCTGAACGTCAATACGCCGGCAGGCATGCGGCTGGCGACAACTTCGCAGATTTTTGCTGCGGACATCCCAGTGATGTCGAGCACGTGCGCGAATTCTTTGATTGCGTCGATTACTTTGGCGACATGCGGCCTGCTTCGATCGCAGAGGAAAAGGAGGTCGCACATTAACCTCGCCGAAAAGTGGATCTTCACAGGATCCGCAGCTCCGAGGTCGTAGACAACGACCAGTAACGGCCTTTTGAACCCCTGAAACAATATCAACACCCAACCTGGTCAACTGTCACGGCCGCCCGGGTGACAGGTCGGCTGCGGTCAGAATCGTCAAATCGATGGTAGGCCAAATTGTCTCTCCACCGAGGCCCACTGTGCACCCTGCATGCCCTGCTCACCGGCGCTGACGCCCTCCGATACCGACACGAGGCGTCGAGTTGGTGGCTGGGCGCGGGTCAACAGGGAGAATAAGAGATTGAGTCATTAGTTCATCCGCAAGTACCATCCAAAGTGCCGCATGAGACCAAAACATTACTCACACTGAAGACCAAATGGCTGACGAACGCTGCCTGCTAACTCCAGTAAGTCAGTGGGTGATTGAGGCCTTTACTGGCAATGAATGCGGCGGCACCGACGCGGTGATCACCTTCAGCCACTGTGACGGCATGCAACATTCGAGAGCTGAAAAGAACCATATCTCCGGATGCGGGGCTAATCTCAACGTCCGGAGGACCCACCAAATCCCTGTTCAGCCCAGCCGACTCGCGCAGAATCTCCACCTCGACAGCTGTCGGCTCACGCGTCCATAACTGGAGCGTCCCGCCTCGCTTTGGCACCTGAAGGTAGATATTGGCAACCAACTGATTAACGATACCTTCAATTTCTGGGGCATCGGTTTCTTGATCGATCGCGTCGTTATGCGGAGCAAATTCCGACGTGTCGGGGTTGAATACCCGGAAGGCCCCTACGAAACATGGCCTTCCGTGAAGTCGCATTAAGTTCGCGCCGGCCGGCCAGAGTTCCTCGAGATCCAGCCGGAGCTGGTCCACAGGCGCCAGGTAGGGGTGGAACATCGCGCGCACATCCCGCACCGATTCAATCGCGCCGTCGTGGTAGCGCCGGCTAAGCCCTTCATTCCACCGGACGTCGAAATGCGGAAGGTGAACACGGCCCACACCCCCGGCACGTTGTGTCTTGTAATTCTCTAGCTCGGGATGCCGGATAGCCTCTTGCGCCACCTCGGCGGCAACATCCGCGGGATAGTATCCGCTGACATGAATCGCTGCGAGCTTACGGTCAGCTAGCCGAGTCAGCGACTCGGTGGTGAGTTCCTTAGCGATCTCACTAGTTCCCCAATTGACCATCGGTGCTGGAATCGTCAAGGCAAACCTCCCTCGCTATTTATCCTTCTTGCCTTGCTTCGCCTCGCCTAACAAGATCGCTAGCAAAACGGCCGGCCATGAGTTCCGATTAACTGCTCCAATGCGGCAAATGGTGAACGCCGCCCGTCGATGCGTATCACTGTAGCAGCATGGGCGGATTCCCGCCATCCCGCCACGTTCCAAACGTTATACTTGATGAATTCGCGGCTAGGTGCATGCCCCGGACACCACGAGCCTTCAAAGCTCGTTCCGAATCGGCAGGCACCCGCCCTGTCGAAGCAAGGAAAATGGCCGAACGGCGAAGTTCGGCGATGTCGTTCGGTCTGTGAAAGCACTCGTCGCAGCTTCCGTTTGTCGCTCTTAGCCTAGCTACCATCGAATTCCCGCAGAAGAGCCGCGGAAAGCCCATCTGCCAACCGGCGGTAGCACTCGGCGCGGGCAACTGCTTCCTGCCCGGGCCCCGACCCTGCCGCCCATACACGGGCACAGGCGTGCATCTGGGCGAAAGGCAGCGCCTTGGCGAAGGCGACCGGATCAGTACGTGCGTAGGCGGCAGCGAGAGCCCGAGCGTTCGCTGCCGCGTTGGCCTCGGCGAACGCCCGCGCATGGGTAGTTCTCTTTAGATCCGCTACCGCCTGCGCCACCTCAACCGCCGTCGCCTCGTCCGCCCCCCTGTCACGCTGCAGTCTGTGGTTCCGTGCGTAGGTTTCCCCGTACACCGCCTTGTGTGGGTACGCGTGCCAGTAGAGCTCGTATAGCGCCAGCCTGAGCGCTTGCGACCACTTGGATTCGACGACCAAATCACCCTCGGCGGCGCGACGGTGCAGCCCTAGAAGTGCGCCCTGAGCCGTGCCCTCGCCGCCGCACCGCTCGATGGCCTCGCGTATGAGCGGGATAACGGTTGCGGCCTGCCAGTCATGCACGATGCCGAAAGGGACTGTCATACCTCTGAGCTCTTGCCCAATATGGAGTCGATGCGGCAACACGGCCGCCGCGTCGATCGGCTGGTTTTCAGCCAGGACAACCATTACCTGTTCCGGAAAGGCAAGCGGTCGGTATTCCGAGGCTGCGAGATCTCCCTGCCGCTTCCGATCAGAGTTCCAGCGGGTGATCAGTTCGTCGAACCACTCGCCAGTAGGGGCAGACAACCTAGCCATCTCCTTCAGACGGTTGGCAAGGGAGGCTCTAACCCGACACACTCCTATGCAACCTTCGTCGCTTGTGGAGCACGGCCTCCACAAGGGTGACCATTCGCCAGTGAGCCCCGTCTAGTCTCATGTGATAGCCTAACCTAGCGTTCCGCGGCGCTCCGGCACAACCATACCGGGGCAGCGATCTGCAGGGGCAGACCGACGGCCAACCGGTATACCAGCCAGCACCAGTCCGTACTGGCGAGGAAGCCGCCAAAGAGCATGGGAGCTCGAGCGCTATGAACCCATATCAAACGCTGCCGCCCCGTTCCTTTTGGCGCTCTGCTGTAGCGGAGCCAGATCCACTGGAAATTAAGGACCTGTGGCAGCCGAAGTTTATTGTCGGCCAAGATGACCCAATAGTGACTGCCGGCTCGTGCTTCGCCGCACACCTCGGCCAGTCCTTGCTGAACCGTGGCATGAACTGGCTCGATACCGAACCGCCGCCGCCCGGTTTGTCTGCGTCAGAACGATCTGCCCGCCAATACGGGCTGTTCTCATTTCGTACCGGCAACATTTACACGGCTGCCTCCCTGCGGCAATGGGTGGCCTGGGCACTGGGCGAAAATTCCGTCCCAGAGCAGTCGTGGCTGAAAGGCCAGCGACATTTTGATCCCTACCGGCCATCAATCGAGCCGGATGGCTATCCGTCGTTAGCCGACATGCTGGCCGCCCGCCAGGCGACCATCACGCGCATGCGTCGTGCACTGGGCGACGCGCAGTGCTTAATCTTCACCCTCGGGCTCACCGAAGGCTGGTTGGATGCCATTGACGACACGGTCTATCCGATGTGTCCCGGCACGTTGCACGGCACCTTCGAGCCTGGCCGGCACGTGTTCCACAACTATTCTTTTGCTGAGATTCATAGCGATTTAACCGATACCATCGACTGCCTCAACGCCGTCAACACTAATTTACGTGTCGTGCTCACGGTCTCGCCGGTCCCGCTCACCGCGACCGCGACCGGGCAGCATGCCCTCGTGGCCAGCACGTATTCAAAATCGGTCCTACGTGCCGTAGCGGGTCAACTCGCGATGGAACGTACAAACGTTGACTACTTCCCGTCATACGAGCTCGTGACCGGTTCACCCTTTCGTGGCAGATTCTTTGCGCCGAATTTACGCACGGTGACTCCGGAGGGCGTCGCCTTCGTCATGCGTCAATTTGTCGATGGCTTCAGCGGAATCCCCGCCGGGCCGGCTATTGGCGCCGCTACCCGGAACGAGGAGGACGCCGTCTGTGACGACGAAATACTTGACTACTACCGATCACGCTAGATTTCTTCTCCTAGGCGATTGTCACGCCGGCGCTCTCGGTAGAGCCGCCAAGGCTGTCAATTTTCCCTTCTGCGGTGGACCGGTCGCGGCTGCGCTCGAGCTGCACGGTGTCTTTTTCGATTCTTACGATGACGACGTCATCTTCCGAGGGTCTGACACCGAGGCATACTACCGAGGCTTCCTGGCCGATCTAGGGCTTACGTCACTCAGTCAACTCGCGGTCCCGCTGGTCTCGACGTTTGGCTTCAGTGCCCACCTACCCGCCCACAACGAGAACTGGCATATTTACCGTAATCGCAGCGGCGACTTTCCACCTGGATTCCTCACGAGTTCCCTCTTCGAAGAGATTATTTTGGCGATGACGCGTGGGGCACTGGATTTTTACCGCTTCGCGAGTGACCACGACCTGCGCGTGTTAGCACTTCTGGCACCGCAGCGAGTGCCGGCAGGTTCCGATCCGGCTGTGTTCATGGCGGCGCAAGACGTCATTCGCCTGGCGGTACAGAGACTCGGCGCAGAGATCGTCGACATCCGCGCACGCACGACAGATGCTACCGGCCTCCAGCGAGCCGAGTTCTGCGACCCCGGGAACCAGTGCCACGGAAACTTGGCCTTTGGCCGACTGTTACTAAACGAGTTAGTAAACCTCGGGCTCTAATAGGGCGCGCTCCTTCGCCGCTAAACGCTCGCTAGCTTGGTTTTTAACCTGTTCGGCGTGGGCGGGGTGTGCGGGTAGGCTTCGTTTTCGTTTTCGGCGTGCCGGATGAGGTGCTGGTCGCGCCGGAAGCGGTGTGGACGTCGTGGCGTGGGTGGGGTGGCTGTTGCGGCGGCCGGACGGGCGTCTCGGTCCTGGCCGGGCGGGTTTCGGTGCGCTGGCCGGGAAGGTCGTCTCGGCGCGGAGGTGCCGAAATCCTCGGCGGACGCGGGCGGGTGACAGACGCTGCGGTGGCGCGGGTTTCTCCCAGGGACGGCGAAAGGTCGGCGGCGAGGCCGCGGGACAGACGCAGCTGGGTGTAGGCGGCCAGGATCAGCCAGGTCCATCGGTCGGCGGCCTGCGGAGTCCGGATCTTCGGGCAGGTCCAGCCGAGGGTCTGCTTGAACAGGCGGAACGTGTGCTCGATGTCGAAGCGGCGCAGGAACGTCTGCCAGAGCCGATCGACGTCTTCGCTGGTGGCGTCGACGCCGGACCACCACAGCCACACCGGCTTTGGGGTCGCACCGCTGGGCAGGTGCTCGACCTCCAGCCGGATGACGGTTCCCTCGATGACTGGCAGGACCCGGTCCGAGCGCATCCGCGCGAGGACCTGCACGGGCAGATCACGCAGGAGGAACGCCAGCCGGGGCGCGTCGTAGCCGGCGTCAGCCACGACCAAAATCTCCAAGTCACCGACACGCCACTGGCCGGCCGCGATCAGTCGCCCGACGATGTTTCGTAGCTGCCCGGCGGTGACTGCCGCCGCGGCATCGCCGGGCGCCAGCCGGACCGCGTCCAGGGGCGCGATCCACGAACTGCGCCCGATTCCAGGGCCACGACCATCGAATACGGCCAGCCGGGAACCATGATGGTCTGGTCTTTGCCGCGACCGTAGGTGTGACACAGGATCCGCTGCGGCGAGGTATGCGCGTCCGGCCGCAACCAGCAGGTGATGTCCGCCGCCAGGACCAGACGCCTGTCTGCAGCCCGCGGCAGCGGCACCGCCGCGAGGACGGTGCGCAGCCGGTCGACGTTCAACCGTCCGCATGCCAACGCCCCGTGACGACGACGATGCTCACCCACCAGCGACAACTCCACCAACGACCGCACCGGCCCATCGGCGCACAACAACGCATCCGCCCGCGAGGTCAAACAGGCGTAGAACTCCCGCCGAAACCTCGCCAACTCCCCGACCACACCAGCCGGATGAGGATCATGCACACTGATCACGAGACAGCCCTGGGCCATAGATCATCTTCCCTCGACAAAACAATGATCGACCAAGGGCTGTCACCATGATCAGCCGGGGGCAATGACCAGCCGCCACAGGCTAAAGATCAAGTTAGTTCTCAATAATTAATGTGCGCGCTACCACTCCTGAAGGAGGGGACCGCGTGTCGCCGGAGCACACCATTCACCAGCGTATCGCGTTATCCCCGGCGCTGAGCGGTCGAGTGGACTCTGACCTGATTCCCCCTGCCGACGCCTGGCTCGCGGCTACGAGCGCCACTTTGGAGTCTTCGGAGGCACCATCCGCCCGACCATCATTGCTGGAACGACGGACGCATAACCCAAGGACTCCGGAGGCATGACTAGTGCGCGCAGCGCCACATGCGCTGGCGGCCCTGCCCCTGTCGCTGCCGCGCTTGCAGTGACGCGTGCGGCGGCAATCATCGCCTGAGGTCGGTCCCGCATCACTTAACGCGACGCTGCCGCCACGCTAGGAACGGATCGGCTTCGCGCGCCGGAACCGGTAGTGTGGCCCAGGACTTCGAGTCTGTCGGCCGGCTTAGGGGAAAGGCGCTCCGCATGGGTGATTCCTTCGTCCACTTGCATGTGCACACCGAGTATTCGATGCTCGACGGCGCCGCGCGCCTAAAGGAGCTTTTTTCTGAGGTCACCCAACTGGGTATGCCTGCCGTGGCAATGACCGACCACGGCAACATGCACGGGGCTTACGACTTCTACAATCAAGCCATTGCGGCCGGCGTCGCACCGGTGATCGGAATCGAGGCATACGTGGCGCCCGAGTCTCGGCTGCACAAGGCCCGAGTCAGGTGGGGCCGGCCGGAGCAAAAGAGAGACGACGTCTCGGGTAGCGGCGGATACACGCACAAGACGATTTGGGCGAAAGACAAGACCGGCTTGTCGAACTTATTCAAGCTCACATCTACGTCCTACTTGGACGGCTTTTTCGTGAAGCCGCGTATGGACATGGACATCATCGCGGAACACGCCGAAGGATTGATGGCGACGACGGGCTGCCCCTCAGGCGTAGTGCAGACCCGGTTACGCTTGGGGCAATTCGACGAAGCGTACAAGAACGCTGCGGAGTATCAGGAGATATTCGGTAAGGACAACTACTTCCTGGAGATCATGGATCACGGCCTCTCGATCGAGAGCCGGGTCCGCGAGGGGCTCACCGAGATCGGTCGCAGACTCGGCATCCCGCCGGTGGTCACGAACGACTCGCACTACACGCACGAGGCGCAGGCCACCGCGCACGACGTGCTGCTGTGTGTGCAGACCGGCAGCAACATCGACGACCCGAACCGGTTCCGGTTGGAGGGCGGTGGCTACTTCGTCAAGAGCGCCGACCAGATGCGCGCGGTCGACTCCTCGGAGCTGTGGCAGCAGGGTTGCCGCAACACCCTGCTGGTGGCCGAGAAGGTCGACCCGAAGGGCATGTTCGAGTTCCACAACCTGATGCCCCGCTTCCCGGTCCCCGAGGGGGAGACCGAGGAGTCCTGGTTCCGCAAGGAGACCTTCGCCGGCCTGGCCCGCCGCTACCCGAACGGCATCCCGGAGGGGCACGTCGTCCAGGCGGAGTACGAGCTGGGCGTCATCAACCAGATGGGCTTCCCGTCCTACTTCCTGGTGGTCGCCGACTTCATCCAGTGGGCGAAGAACCAGGGCATCGCGGTGGGTCCGGGCCGTGGTTCGGCCGCCGGCTCGCTCGTCGCGTACGCGCTGGGCATCACCGACCTGGACCCGATCCAGCACGGGCTGATCTTCGAGCGGTTCCTCAACCCCGAGCGGGTCTCGATGCCGGATGTCGACATCGACTTCGACGAGCGTCGGCGCGGCGAGGTGATCAAGTACGTCACCGACAAGTGGGGTGACGACAAGGTCGCCCAGATCGCCACCTTCGGCACGATCAAGGCGAAGGCCGCGATCAAGGACTCGGCCCGGGTCCTCGGCTTCCCGTACGCGGTCGGCGACCGGATCACCAAGGCGATGCCACCGGCGGTGATGGGCAAGGACATCCCGCTCACCGGCATCTTCGACAACAAGCACCCGCGTTACGCCGAGGCGGGCGAGATCCGCGGCCTGTACGACTCCGACCCGGACGTCCGCAAGGTGATCGACACCGCCAAGGGCATCGAGGGGCTGATCCGGCAGACCGGTGTGCACGCCGCCGGCGTCATCATGTCCGCCGAGCCGATCATCGAGCACATCCCGTTGATGCGCCGCGACGCCGACGGGGCGATCATCACGCAGTTCGACTATCCGACGTGCGAGTCGCTCGGGCTGCTGAAGATGGACTTCCTCGGCCTGCGCAACCTGACGATCATCGACGACGCGGTCAAGAACATCGAGCTCAACCACGGCCGGAAGCTCGACCTGCTGGGCCTGCCGCTCGACGACAAGGCCGCGTACGAGCTGCTGGCCCGCGGTGACACCCTGGGCGTGTTCCAGCTCGACGGTGGACCGATGCGGTCACTGTTGCGGTTGATGAAGCCGGACAACTTCGAGGACATCTCCGCCGTCCTGGCCCTCTACCGGCCCGGCCCGATGGGCGTCGACTCGCACACCAACTACGCGCTGCGCAAGAACGGCCTCCAGGAGATCACGCCGATCCACCCGGAGCTGGAGGAACCGCTGCGGGAGATCCTCGCGCCCACCCACGGCCTGATCGTCTACCAGGAGCAGGTGCAGCGCGCCGCGCAGATCCTCGCCGGCTACACCCTCGGTCAGGCCGACCTGCTGCGCCGGGCCATGGGTAAGAAGAAGAAGGAGATCCTCGACAAGGAGTTCATCCCCTTCCGGGACGGCTGCCGCGAGCGCGGCTACTCCGACGAGGCGATCCAGGCGGTGTGGGACGTCCTGGTGCCGTTCGCCGGGTACGCCTTCAACAAGGCGCACTCCGCCGCGTACGGGCTGGTCTCCTACTGGACGGCGTACCTCAAGGCGCACTACCCGGCCGAGTACATGGCCGGGCTGCTGACCAGCGTCGGCGACGACAAGGACAAGATGGCGCTCTACCTGTCCGAGTGTCGCCGGATGCGCATCCAGGTGCTGCCGCCGGACGTGAACACCTCGGCCGGGCCGTTCACGCCGGTCGGCAAGGACATCCGCTTCGGTCTGGCGGCGGTGCGCAACGTCGGCGCGAACGTGGTCGCCTCGATCATGCGGTGCCGCGAGGAGAAGGGCGACTACGCCGACTTCTACGACTTCCTGTCCAAGGTGGACGCGGTGGTCTGCAACAAGAAGACAATCGAATCGCTGATCAAGGCGGGCGCGTTCGACTCCCTCGAACACCCCCGCAAGGGCCTGCTCGCGGTGCACGCCGACGCGATCGACGCGTACGCCGACGTCAAGCGCAAGGAGGCCGTCGGCCAGTACGACCTGTTCGGCGCCGGCTTCGGCGACGCCGACACCGGCAGCACCACGGTGATGCCCACGATCGGCGACAGCGAGTGGGACAAGCGCGACAAGCTGGCCTTCGAGCGGGAGATGCTCGGCCTGTACGTCTCCGACCACCCGCTGTTCGGCCTGGAGCAACTGCTCTACTCCGCCGCCGACACCACCATCGCCGCCCTAAACGAGGACCGCGCCATCCCCGATGGGCAGATCGTTACGCTGGCCGGCATCCTCTCCGGGGTGCAACGCCGGGTCACCAAGCAGGGCCGGGCCTGGGCCTCGGCCACCCTGGAGGACCTGGCCGGTGGCGTGGAGACCCTCTTCTTCCCGAACACCTACGAGGTGATCGGCCAGTACATCGCCGAGGACGCCATCGTCGTGGTCAAGGGCCGGGTGGACCGCCGCGACGACACCCCACGCATCATGGCCATGGACATGTCCATGCCCGACATCACCCACAAAGACGGCAGCAAGCCGGTCACCCTCACTATCCCGGTACACCGCTGCACTCCACCGCTGATCGAACAGCTAAAGGAAGCCTTCGCCAGCCATCCTGGCGACGCGGAGGTGCACGTGAACCTGCTCAACGGCAGCCGCACCACGAAGCTGCGGCTCAACGCGGTGCGGGTTGCGCCGACCACCGGGCTACGCGCCGATCTAAAGATGATCCTCGGCCCCGTCAACGTCGTCTGAGCCGAGGCCGACGGCGTGAATTTCACGCCCTCGTCGCTCTTGCGAAGATGACAGCTAGTGCCGTGACCACGAACGTTCACGGTGTTGGATGACACGCCGTCCGGCCTGTCGGCCGGGCGGCGTCGCGGCGGTCAGGCTGTGGCGGTGGCAGAACCTGTACGCGTTCGGCGGCTGAGTGATCAGGAAGGTCAGCAGCTGCTCAGAATCACCCGCCGGGGAACCGGTTCCCCGATCCGACTACGGCGGGCGATGGTCGTGCTCGCCTCGGCCGGTGGGAACACAGTGCCGGCGATCGCCCGCCTGGTCCAGGCCGATGAGGACACGATTCGGCAGGTCATCCACCGGTTCAACGAGATGGGGATGGCCTGCTTGGACCCTCAGTGGGCGGGTGGCCGTCCCCGCCAGATCAGTCCTGACGAGGAACAGTTCATCGTCGAGACGGCCAACACCCGCCCCGAGAAGCTGGGGCGACCGTTCACCCGCTGGAGCGTACGCAAGCTCGCCGAGCACCTGAGCTCGGATGCCACCCGCCGGATCCGTATCGGTCGAGAGCGGCTGCGGCAGATCCTGCACCAGCACAAGATCACCTTCCAGCGGACGAAGACGTGGAAGGAGTCCACCGACCCTGACCGGGACGCCAAGCTCGCCCGGATTGAGTACGTGAGCAGCCACTTCCCGCAGCGAGTGTTCGCGTTCGACGAGTTCGGGCCCCTGGTGATCCGGCCGCAGACCGGTGCCGGCTGGGCGCCGGCAGGGCACCCCCACCGGCTGCCCGCGAACTATCACAAGCTGCACGGCGTCCGGCAGTTCCACGGCTGTTACTCCGTCGGCGACGACCAGCTCTGGGGCGTCGTCCGACGCCGCAAGAGCGCCGCGAACACCCTCGCCGCACTCACGTCGATCCGTGCCGCCCGTCCGGACGGGGCGCCGATCTACGTGATCCTGGACAACCTGTCGGCCCACAAGGGCTCGAAGATCCGCAGGTGGGCGGCCCGCAACAAGGTCGAGCTGTGCTTCACCCCGACCTACGCCTCCTGGGCCAACCCGATCGAGGCCCAATTCGGGCCACTACGCACCTTCGTCATCGCCGGCTCGAACCACCCGAACCACCCGACGCTGACCCGGAAACTGCAGGCCTACCTGCGCTGGCGCAACGCCAACGCCCGCCACCCCGACGTCCTGGCCGCCCAACGCCGAGAACGCGCCCGCATCCGCAGCGATCGACAACGACGCTGGGGCCAAGCCGCCACCCGAGCAGCCTGACCCCAACACCGCGAACGTTCGTGGCCAAGGCACTAGTTCGCAGACTGCCCTGCTGCCGAACGTTAAGAAAGGCTGCCCACCCCCCCCCCCCCCCGGCCATGCCGTCAGAAGTCCACTGAGCTCTTCTCGCCTGACGGCCCTCCGCCGAAGTTTGAAAAGTATCTAATGAGCGACGCCTCACCTTCTACAACCGAAGTGCGCGTCTGGCCCACTACAAGAATCTCCGTCTCACTCACGCCCTCTGGATCACACACGACGGCAATGTTCCCGTCCGCCGAAGTCCTCGAGAACGCGAGAGGGCCATCTTTGATGCGGGGGTAAAGCGTAGAGCCCGGCACTGCCGGCAAGAGCCTGTAGGAGGAAAGGAAGCTTTTCCTGTATTCCGGTCCGAGGACTCGAGCGCCAATCTTGTGTAACACAGTTCCTCCGCTCCAGCGCGCGTTCGTCTCATTGAACATAAGTCGCCCATCGCTAAGATATATGCCGTCAAGATGCAAATACCCACGGTAGCCGAGGTCGGCTGCGAGCTTGAACAGTCTCTCCGAATACCTTCGGGCCTCCGCGTATTTTTCAGGCGGCAAATCGGCAGGCATCTCGAGCCCGATCCAATCGGTTCGCCACCAGTCGGCTGAGCCTGCCGGGGCGCGATGCTTCATCTCATATGACTGAACGAATAGGACCGCCCCAGTTGAGTCAATGAAGTATTCAAAAAAGAACGCGCTGCTTGACGCGTGGTAAGCCTCTACTATCAATTCACTGGAGCCCAGCGAGCACATTTCAGCATGCAGCGAATCCAAGAACTCTCTGCTTGGATTCTTGTCAAGGTAGCCTCTCGAGACACCCTGAATTGGGCGCTCAAAATCGCTCGTAATTGCGAAGTTTCCTAGACCGCCGCCCGCGTTGTCCCGCTTGATTATCACAGTCCCAGTTATTGGCAGCAGCCCGTGCACGGCGCCGTAGAGCGCATCTGCGTCCGGTACGATTTTACCTTCGGGAAGGGGGATTCCTTGGCTAGCCGCGAGCTTTCTAAATAGGACCTTTCGATTGAAAAAGTCGGCTCCGCCCTCAGCGAGAAAGGCATCAGAGCTGCCTGGCATGCCGCCGAGGATTTTTGTCCTAAGTTGAACCACCCCAGCCGTGTGGAAGCAGGGCTCAACGTTCACTATCTCGCCACCCAACTCCCTCCGCGCCGATTCGATGGATTCCCACATGGCCCCGCTTGTGAGAACCTCATCCCAAAGGAGAGAGTCGGCAACCACGATCTTGACCAATTCTGGGTCTATTTTCAGCGTACTAGTTACATGGTCAACGTATTCGCTCCCGACCCGAAAGGGGAGAACAATGATGCAGTTCTCCGTTAGATTCCACAGCGCTCGAGCCATTGCCTTAGCATTGGGAAAGGCGACACCAAGGGCCAGATCTCTTGGAAAATCGACTCGCGTATTTACAATAACCAAATTTATGTCTACCATCACCAATGCCTAACGCCACTAGATCGACTTGAACTACACCCCAATGTTCCTTCGAATTCTGAGACTCCTGGCAATTCGAAGGAACCAGCTAGTCCGCTTCTAAAAGGCAGGTGCATTGATACCATCAAGGGAGGGCTGCTCGTCGTCCGTCGATGAGCTCAAGTTCGCTGAAAGCATTCATGCCGCTCCACACGTGCAGTCTCCTCTCCAGCTTTCTCAAAAGCCTGCGGATAACGCAGTCCCACCGCTTTCTGCCTATCGGGAGCCGGTAGAACAGAATTCCAGCAACCAGTGTGGGTGCTTTCCGCCTTCGTCTTCGGCCAGTATCCGCATTGAGAGGCCTTCCTCGGCCGCCTTATGCTCTAGGAGCTGTATGTCCCCTTTGCCGCAGAACCCGAGCATCAAGCGTCCGGCTGGCATCAAATGACGGGGGCCCTCTGCAAAATACCGACTATGGCTTGCGTAACCTGGGTCGAAGAACGAGCGCTCGTGGTCAGTAAGAGAAGCTCCCTCCTCTACCAGGACGCCACTCGAATTCCAAAATATCAAGTCGAATTTTTCCCCCCGGACTAACGAATCGAAAAGGTCGCTCTCCAATGCGCGGACCTTACTTTCAACCCCCCGGCGCCGCGCATTCAAAACTGTATTCGCAACAGCATTCTTGTTTATGTCAATAGCGGTTGCCTTAAGACACATTCCCGTCTCAACTGCAAGGATTGATACTGCACCTGAACCGCACCCGACTTCCAGGAAGTCCGAAATCCCGCTGATTTCCTTCAGGCACTCCCAGAAGAAAGTGGTCGACCTGAATTTATGCATGGGGTACACGCTTGGGAGTAAGCTCCAGTCACTGCCAAGGAAGGTAACCTCCTCAGCATCCCGAACCTCAATCGAATTTACTCCAAGCCGATTGCCAAGATCCTGGTGGTCAGACTCAAGCGCTGGCAATTTAATCCCTCCCTCTCACGAACTAAGCCACGTTAGTGAGCTCCCGTCGCGGCAGCGGTTCCAAGACGGTCTAGTAATGCGACTAAATCGCGCTGCTACCGTCCGTCTGGACAATCGCTGCGGGCAGGGTTGCATCAGCTACGGCGAAGGAAGCAACATGAACTCGCGTACCAAGTGGTGCAAAACCGGCCATTGCGCCTGTGGTCATGACGACCCCAGGCGGCATCGGCACGGCATAGGTATCCGTACATCCACCAGCCGACGCATTGAATACTGTCACCATGGTGTGCCGAGTCATGCCCACTTGGTCCATCAGTATTCCCGGAATCTCCGCGCTTCCTAGAAGACAGTTCTCGTTGGTGTCATTGACAACTAGGTCAGTAATAAGGCTGTTAAGCATTATCCGCGGCATCAAGGACTCCCTCAGGACGGACATCTCGGAGGTCAATTCCGCAACCTCGTCTGCCCGACCCAGGCGTTCATGCTTCAGCGTCCCGCCCTCGAAACCTTGACCGGGAACAATTCCGTAATCAACGATGTGAAGGTCACCCGATCGGTGTAGCCGTTGGGCCGCCGCATCTAGGCGAGTCTCCGAGATAACGCAAACCAAATCGCCTTGTGAAAGAAAGTGGCCTAGGCTTCCTCGGACCTCGACCCTCTCGCTCGTCGTCGGGGAGACAAACGTGCGGACGCGGTTTTGCCGATTATCTCCGTTAATTCGAGCTACGATAACGGCCTCGCCAATTACGAGGTCGCTCGCCACGCGAAGCGACTCAGGCAGAGCCAAGCCCTCGTCGATGCCTTTACTGTCCGTCGATTCGTGGTTGGGCCCACCGGCATCAATTCGAAGGTTATGAATAGCGCTACGCTTGCAGGAAGTTGTGACGTCCATGATGTAGCTCCCTCTCGGTCGCGATGACCGGCAACGCGACGATGACCTTCAAAGGTCGTAGAAACGTCCACGACCTTTGCATTTCAGAACTTTGACTCACGCGGATCAAATAGTGGTTTGCGCGGGCAGAAAGCGCGTTATACGGCGGATAGGATAGAACAGGGCGGTGTTTCCGCTTGTCGGCGCCTCGGCTTCGGCGACGCTCGGACGCCACATTTTTCCCTGATTCTCGCGGGATTCATCGGACATCGACGAAAGCGGCGAGGCAGAATTCTCCTCAACCTGACACCAACAGAAGAACCTCGGCCCGACAGGGCAGCCAATCGCAGGCATTTTTTTCCCGCTCACACGACGCCCGTGGTCACTTGGGGCCGTTCCCTGCCGCGGCCTACGATGTTCGAACCTCCGGCCCGACCCAGCTTTCCCAAGGAAGTAGAGGTCTTCGCGGCCGAGCGCAAGCATGCAAACGAACCCATTGTCGTCACACCCCCGTGGTGACGTCGTTTGGAACCGACAGTTGACGTGCAGTCCAGACTAGACAGCCCGGACAAGATACCTCGGATGTTCCAAACAGGGTAGTCCTGGTGCCATGGAGCCGGCCCGCTGGCCAGATATGCGGGCAGTTGCGGTGCGTCTACATCTTCATTCACCGCGGTCACCGGCCGTCGAGTCGCTGGTGGCCAAAAGGGCGCCGTGAACCTGACCGGCGTTCTTGCTGGTCTCGCCAGGGTTTGGCCGCTCGCGCGATGAGCGATGCGTGTCCGGTCCAGGAAGGTGCTTCATTGTGCAGCGGGGGGTGTTCAGGGGTAGGGGTGAGCGTGCGTAGCTGCTGGCGGGGGTCCACCGGCAACGGTGTACGTGGTGTGTGTTGGTCGCGGATGGCCAAGCAGCCTGCCGCGCCAGGCGCACCAGGTGAGTTACGGGGCGAGGCAAACGCGGATGGTGCTGCGGGGGTCTGCGGCTGGGGGCGACGGTTCGGGTGGGCGTCCTTAAGCGTCACAGCGGTGTGCCAGCCGGACTGGCGGCGTTGCCCGGTGATGTAGGGCGCTGCGGCAGGGGTCTCTGCGGCACCGTGGCAGGCCCAGCGTGCGCGTGCAATTACCGCTGACCTCGTACGACGCGGCGAGGCAACCGCCAAACGCGATCATCAAGCAACGGTCTCATAGCAATCGCGGGGGCGGGCGCAGGCGAATCGGCACATGGATCAGCACTGCCCCCTGTGGTGGCTGCGACCCAGCAGGTCATGCGACGACAGCCAGCTGATCGTGGACCGTGGCCGACTTGGGCCACCAGAGCTCGCCATCTCGGGGATACGAACTAGATCATCGCGCATGTGGCCTGCACGATCGCCCGCGCCACGGATGCCGGGCATGGCCAAGACAACCGCTGGAGCGGCTTTGGGCGAAGATTTTCGACCATCGGCGGCGCGGCCGGTGCTGTCGCCTCGGGCCCGAGCGCCGGCGGGGGGTGTCGCCAACCAGTCCCCTCACCTAGGCTCCCGTGGGCGGCTCGTATCGGTACGGACCGTGGAAGGAACGAGGTTGTCCGCTGTGGGGCATCACAAACATCGCCGTTCAAGTGGGTTGCTGCGCAACAGTTTCGGTGTCCTAAAAATTGGTCAGTTCCGCTACCAACTGGCTGCTCAAGTGACCTCGGAGTTTGGAAGCGCGATAAGTCCCGTGGCCTTGTCGCTCGGCGTGTTGCATCTCACCGGATCGGTACGCGACGTCGGCATCTTGCTTGCAGCGCGCACCGCACCGACAGTGATCTTCCTGCTGATCGGTGGTGTCGTTGCTGACCGACTGCCACGGCAGCGGGTAATGGTGGTGTGCAACCTTGTATGTGCTGTTGCGCAACTCATAGTCGGCGCCATGCTAATTACCAAAACATTCCATCTGGAGCTCGCAACGGTTGCCCAATTCGCCACGGGCACTGCATTGGCTTTCTACTTTCCGAGTGTCAACGGCTTGACTGCTCAGACGGTGCCGCTTGAGCACCGGCAGCAGGCCAACGGCCTACTCTCGCTCAGCCGAAGCGTCTCGATGAGTATCGGGCCGCTGCTTGCCAGCCTGTTGGTGGTCGGCGACCTGGCAGGCTTGGCGCTCCTGATCGACGGCCTGACCTTCCTGGCCAGCGCATACCTGCTCACGAGGTTGAAGAACCTGGCAGGAAACATGTCCGACGTTGCGCAGATGGGATTCTTTAAGGAGCTGCGGGAGGGGTTTTCAGAGGTTGTCAGCCGCACGTGGGTCTGGTCCGGCATTACATCCTTCATGGTTGGCAACCTGGCAGTGGCTCTTATTACGGTACTCGGCCCAGCAATGACGATTGAGCATGGTAGAGGGCCAGCAGCATGGGGCGGCGTGATCTCCGCCATGAGCATCGGAATGATTATAGGTGACCTACTCTCTGTACGTTTCTCCGCGCGGCGCCCGCTAGTGATTTCCAAGTTTGTCGAGATGTCACAGGCATGCCTGCCAGCGGCGATCGCGCTGAACGCGCCCACGCCGCTCATTATTGCAGCTGCAGTATTGTTCGGGAGCGCCGTCTCGTTTCCCGAGTCGCTTTGGAACACCGCTCTTCAAGCAAATCTAAAACAGAACGTCCTTTCGAGGGTCTCATCCTACGACTGGCTGGGCTCGATCGCGCTACGACCCGTCTGCTACCTGTTCGCCGTCGCCCTACTTGATGAGCTCGGGGGCAGAAATACTTTCGTGCTGCTCGCCGTCGTGGTTGTAGCTATTCGAGTCGGGTGCGTTTTCCTTTCCAAGATCCCAGCGCCGGGACGCGGTGCATTGCCGCGAGTCGACGACAGAGCCCCTGAGAGGGTGGTGCGCTAGGCTACGTCTCTCGTGGGTTTGCTTCGACGCCGTGAACGTGAGCCGTGGTCGTAACCGGTGAGGTTCCGGCCGCGTTCGACGGGTTACCAGCGAAGCTCCTTGCGACACCGTCTCGCTCGCCGCCGCCTAAGACCTGCAGGGATTGAAGGATCAGTTTCCTTCCCGCGTTGCCGTACATCGCCCCGTCCGCCAAGCCCTGGAAGGCCTTTGAATACAGAGCAATCTCCCGGGGTTGAGTGACCGCCAGCTCAGCAGTCACGGCCTCGACGTGCACCAGGCGGTCATCGAATATGATGAACTGGTTGCTGGGCACCCGGTACTGGTGCGTCGCGGGCAAGATGCCGAGCCGCACCCGAGGCAGGGACAGCACTGTCAACAGCCGATCAAGCTGCCCGATCATCACACTGGTGTCACCCACCATCGTCCGTAGCGCCTGCTCAGCCAGGACGAAGTGGAAGCGATGGATGCCGTGGTACAGGATCTGTTGCCGCTCCATCCGCACCGCGACGCCTGCCTCCAGGTCGTCGGGGATCTGATAGAACTCGATCACCCGAGCCATCACCGCGGCGGCGTACTCAGCCGTATGCAGGATGCCAGGCACCAACACTGGTTCGTACCACCGGAAGAGCCGCGTCTCGCTCTCGATGGTGCGCGAGGTTTCCTGTCGCCGCTTGGTGCCGGTGCGGAGCATCCGGCGCCACTCCACGTACATCGCCTCGATGTTCCGCACCGTGGCGATGAGGTCGGGCACCTGGTCGGGGACCTGGCAATGCTGACCCCACGCGCGGAGATCGTCCTCGGTCGGCGTCTGCTTGCCGTATTCAATCTTGGAAACCTTGGAGCTGGGCCAACCGGCGAGCAGTGCGAGCTGCCTGCCAGTTAGCCCAGCGTCCTGCCGCAAGTCACGGAGCCGATGTCCAAGTGACTCACGGGCCTGGTGGACCGATGCTGACAAGGGGAGCTGCTCAGGTGGCGACGTAGGCCGCGTGTGGTACTGCCCGCTGCCAAACCTGTTGGTGGACACTGCGGCAGCGCTCGACTATGTGCCGGTCAGTCGTCTCCGCTCCCCCGACGAACTGTCCGCTGGGCTCGAAGACCGTAAACACCACCCGCTCATCGTCGAACAGCCAGAAGTCATCTGGCGGTAGCTCGATGCCCTCGGCGTGGTGGCGCGGCAGCCAGCGGATGTCTTCGCCGGCGGCGATGTTCAACTCTGCGACCGCCAGGCCCCAGCGCGTGTAGTCAACGTGCGGAACCGTCACCACCCGGGCGCGGGTAACTCTGCGGCCAGCCCTGGTGGCTTCCTCTACCAGTCGTAGCCACGACTGGTGCCAGTCGAAGTCATCCGGCTTGCCCTCTAGAAACAGCTTGAGGGGTTCGCTCTCCTCAGGCGTCTCGTAGGTGTCCTGCACCTCCAGGTGGAAGGCGGTCCGGGAGAACGTCCGGAACAGGTCATCAAAGGCGTCACCCGCGAACAGCCTCATGTGCGTCCCCTCCCGGTGACCTGCCGACCTCTACGCACGTCTCGTGACCAGGGATGTCCAACTGGGCCAGCGCTTCGGCGTCGACCACGACAACCCCGGACAGTATGTAGCTGCCCCGGCCGGTGTCACGGAGGGGCACGGCCAGTCGCGTCTCCGGCTCCAGGTACTGGAGCAGCCGCTGTGGAATCTCCACGCTGGCCTCTTCGTCCGGGACCCTCCAGCCCTGCACCACGTAGGTGTCGCGGTCGGTTGCAAACAGGGTCGGTGAACCACCGCCCTGTGTCTCCTTGCCAAGAAATCGTAGTTCCATCCGTCCTCCTCCTGTTGATTGTTTGCTTCGGTTTGCTGCATGCCTGATCACGATGCCTTGCAGCATGTTCGCTCACATCGAGCATGCGCGATGGATGCTCTACCTAGAAAACCTGAGCAACTTCGTTCCGTCAACCACCCGGTTACACCTAGCTTCGGAAGCGGCACCGGGGCAGAGGTTCCCCCGCCGGATGCGTGACACACGACTTGCGGTCGCGGCGCATCCACTCATCTGCCCCGGTGCCCTCTCGGAGCCGCATCCGGAGGGCCGGTGGGAGGCGGTGCACCCGGCAAGGCCCGCCTCCCACCAACAGGAGACGCGACCATACCGATCCCGGATGCGAGCAACCGATGGAACAGATGCACAACCAGCCAAGGCCGGGTGACGTGCTGCTGATTGGTCGGGAGGCCAGTGTCCAGTTCACCGTCAACGAGCTGATCTTCCGGGTGATCCGCGTTGATCCGCGGCCGACCTACGACGGCTGGCTCTGGCTGCACGGCTACTCGCTCAACCCGACTGGCGAGGCGATCGAGAAGCGGGAGATTTTTGTCCAGCGGGCAGGGCTGCGGGCTGCTGCGCTACGACCAGGGAGAAGGTAAATCATGTCCACCTATGTGGCGCTGCCAGGCCTGCTCGCCATCGCCTTCGTTGGTTGGCTGGCCGGGATGCTCACGTTCAAGCGGTCGCTGATGTGGTGCCGGGAGTGCGGGCAGCGCTTGGCCTGCCCCGACGCCAGCTCCCATCGGACTTCCACCAGCGCGGCGGCAAAGCCCCGTGTCTGATCCGTCTGTTGACGAGCCCCAGGAACTGTCACTTGAGCTGGTGACGTACTACTGGAAGATGCTGGAGCAGCACACCAACAGCCCCATAAGCGGAATCTGTCCGATCTGCAAGGTGTCACGGTGCGAGGACTACCGTCACGCTTGGGTGCAGCTGGTACGGGCGGGGGCGTTGGGTATGTGATGAGCCGGGCTGGCCGACTGCAAGCCTGACGTCAGTCCGGCAATTCAGATGCTTCTGCCCAGAAATCGGTCACTGATTCGTAACGTTTCACAACCGAGGCATATCGCAAATAAGCCAGAGCATCCCACTGCAGCAAGGCCTTTAGGGTTTCAGCCGCTATCTGGCCAGTCGAGACAAGAACCTGCCCGCGGAGGCTGTCTCGAACACTCGAAGCAATCTGCCCGGCAATGTGCCGCACTTGCTCATCGCCGCCGCGCCCCTTTGAGGCAATTCCAATACTCCTGGCAAGTTTCTCTGGTTGGAATGCTTCGCGTTTGCCATCACGTTTCAAAACCACCGATGCGCTACCGGTTACTGAGACTTGCTGGTCGCCATACTCTTCCGCGAGCCATGCAAGGAATTCTTTAGTGGACCGAATGGCACCACTAGCACCAGCTCGGCCCCGCAAGACCATGGCGTAGCGGACACGTAAAACTTCCGTATGTGCATCCTTCTGCAGGTACTGCAGTACAAGGTCCCCAATGTCACTGCTGAGTACCGGCACGTTAGGAGCATCGGGCTTGAGAACCTGAACAACCCGATCGACGTAGGTCTTGAGGTCGGCCGGCGAGACCTTGCGACCGCCCGCAGCCTTCATGATCCCTCGTGACAACTTAGCGCGGGAGAATGCCTCCACACTGCCATCACGCTTCCTTACCTGCATGTACTCGGCAGTGATCCGTTCGGCCGTCGTGAAGCGGTGACCGCAGGCCTGACAGGCTCGCCTCCGGACGATCTCTCCCTGACACCGCCGGCTGTCCAGCACCTTGCTGTCGTCCCTAGCGCAACGAGGACACGTCATGTGACGGAGGCTACACGTTGCATTCTCGTGCGTTGAATCGACCATCTGGCTTAGCAGATATGGGATTTGACCCCCGGCACCCGCCCGATCGGCCATATCTAGCCGCCTGGGCGAGGCCGCCGAGCCAGCTTTCAAAGTGGACCATATAAAGGTCATAGCTACGTGAGAACCCTTGGGAATCATGGCAGCAAGGCGACCGAGACTCTCTCACCGGGTGCGAAGGTTCCGACGGGCTACGTACCGGTGTGACTCGTCAGCGATAGTGCGGGTTGGGTCGCCGTTGCGCAAAGTGGGGCGATGCGGGCCGCGCCTCGCACGCACCGCTTCTCAGCGTCACGGCTCGGAGGACCTCGGCGGTACAGCGATGGTCGGTCGGTTTCCCTGCTACCTCATCCGAAGCCGGTGACTCACGGCGAGTCCATCAGGGACCGTCACGACCCGCTCGTACTAGATATAGGCGTGGTCAGGAGTCACCGACTGTGGAGTCCCATAGATGCAGGCCAGTAGGTAGTTCACCAAGCCGTCTCGAGAAAGTGCCCCATATGCAGGCTCCGGAAGTTGTGGGATTCCGGCAGGATGATCCGGGCAAGACCAAATGACGATCGCCTAATACCTGAAGGAGGTGAAGAGATGAACGAACAGCAGCTGCCTCCGGCACAGGGAGACGACGGCACTGCGGGTGGCAGGACCAGGCGGATCAGCGTTTTGGAGGCCCTCGCCGACGCTGCTCGCGGGGTTGGACCTTCCCGCTCCAACCAGTCGACCGTTGCTGCGGGCGACGCCGACGACCAGTGACCCTCAGGCACGCCTATGTGCTGCAGCCATGTGCAGCACATAGGCGTGCTCTCGTTTGCCCAGCACCCTATTTACAATAGATATGACTTTGCCTACAATTAAATACGCATAACCCAGCTAAATATGACAACTGAATATAGGTACCCTCACCACAGAAAGGAACTGCTTGCACTGCTGAAGGAAGATCAGCGTGAGGTTAGAGCTTGCTCGAGAGCGTATCGCCATTCGCGGAACGATACTGGCGCGCAGCATATCCGGCAGCAGTTCGTTCGACACAGTCAAGACCGCGTCGAAAGGGGCCTAGCCATACTGGATGAGATCGGAGTGCCAACAGTAGCGAATATCGGCGCGGATGGGGCTCAAGCCCTATCGGTTCTCGCTCTTCACGCCAAGCTGGATGCCATGCGGAGGATCTTACAGGCATTTGAGGAATGCTACAGAGCGGACCCGGAGAGTGTTTACAACGAAGCAATTCCATCTCTGACCGATAGGCTTCGAATACTTGACGGAAAGAGGCAGATCTTCGGCACTCAGTGGATGCTTGGCGAGGATGGCAAGTTCTTCTTGCCGCCCGTTGAGGACTTCAAGCGCATGAACGACCACCGAGCGGTATATGGGCTTGGCAGGTCACAGCATCCAATTGACCTCACGGACGGCGTACCAGACAGGCCCCCATTGCGGCCCTATACCGAAGAGAGTGATCAACGGTATCCCACGGAGCAGGAATACCGTGAGTTTGCGCACGGATCACTCGAATAGCCTGCCCACTTGAGAGGATTATCGGTCTAATGAAAAAGCCCGTCTTGATAGCTTCTGCCAGCTTCGACGAGCACGCTTACGGCCCTGTGAGCAAGTTGCTTGAGCGCCAAGGTTATCCCGTAGTGGTATACAAGACCGATCGCCTACTTTCGGGCGAGGACAAGCTACAGGTCAACCTGAGTGGAGAGACGCCTTCGATTACTTACAATGGCGTCTCAATCGCATCGGAAGATCTGAGCGCCGCGTGGTACAGGAAGGTCGGCAGTTTCAGCCTCGCCGACGCGGACTCTCAGCTAGCCAAACAACTTTACATGAACAACGAGGTCAGAGCCCTACATGACACCATCTGGCCTTCCTTGTACCCGGAAGGTATTTGGCTTAGCGCACCCGGGAATATAGCCCATGCCGACAGGAAGCTACAGCAATTGCTCATAGCACGTCAGGTTGGTTTCTCAGTTCCCCAAACGATGGTAGGTAGCGACTGGAAGTCGCTGATATCCACTCTGCTCCCCAGTCAGCAGTCCCTAATGATTGTAAAGATGATGCGAGGCGTAATCAGCGATGAAAATCAAATCAAGGCAATGCCGACGACTATCCTGAATCGGCAAAAGGCAACCGAGTTGGCGGCGTACACTTCGCCATTCCCTGGCCTATACCAGCCATACATTCCGAAGGCCCGCGAATGGAGAGTCACGGTAGTGGGCCAGCAAGTCTTTCCCGCTGCGATCTATACGGAAAGCTCCGCGAAAGACGACTGGAGAATCCACCAAGAATCTCTCGCTGTCCAGTTCAAGTCAGAAGAGCTTCCTGACGGAGTCGGAGAGCTATGCATCCAATACCTGCAAGAGATGGGTATAGGATTTGGAGCCTTCGATTTGATTGAACGGCCCGACGGCGAAGTCGTATTTCTGGAGTGCAACCCGAACGGGCAGTATGGTTGGCTAGAGGAAGATCTGGCGCTTCCAATATCAGAGGCCATCGCCGGAGAGCTCGGGAGAATTGCTGAGGCTGCCTAGCTATCCATTTAGCTCCGCCGGCTGATGAGCACTAATACACCCTAGTAGAATGCCTCGCCCGCCTGAGGGCGGGGCTTCATTTGTTGTACTGAGGAAAGGTCACGGACCTTCAGCCGCACCAACGCCATGCGACTCCGGATGCCAGGCCACCGTAACACTGGAAAAACTCAGCGGACAACTTACCCTCTTCGACAGCTATTTGATTGCTCTCGTCCGGCTCGCCCGGGCGGGCAATCCGGTTGAGCTTGTCGTATCCCCATACAACTTCTGGCTGCTCGCCGATGAACTGAACCCCGACTCGGTACGCAAGCGTCGGACTCTCGAACGTTTGACCGCTGAAGTCCATTTTGGGCGGCGTCTGGTGGTCGTCTTCGCCCTCCGGCACACGCTCACGGAAACTGAATTGGTGCAGCTCACCGATAGCTACCGGGTCCTGAAGCTTCAAACGGTGGATCGTGCCGCCCGGCAGCCGGCGTGAAAACTCCAGCTCGGCACCGACGACATCCGAGAGCTCCGTGGGGCTGTACGTTCCGTAGTCGAAGGTTGCAGCTCCTTCGACCAACGAAATGACGACTCGCCGCTGGCGCGACTCGACAAACCGTCGATCCTTGATGATGCAGACAACCTCAAGGTCACGGATCAGGAAGCCGCCGTGCGGAACGGGGAAGTCGGCTGGGGTGGGCGCTCCGGCGTAGAACCGCGAGGTGAGCCGTAGCGCCAGGACGTCGATCGCCCGGCTCTCCCAGTCCCGCACGGCGTCCAACTTCCGGCCGATCGACTTGCCGTAGGCCACGCGCCGGTCGCCCAAGTCGCCGCTGGCCTCGCCAGTCAGGTTGTAGGCCGCCCAGAGCGCCGGTCCCTGCGGGATGTCCTTTAGGGAGTACACGGCCGAGCGGAAGCGCTCGAAGGCCGTCTCTAAGGGCAACCCCCGACCACCGACCACATCTATAACGGCGCTCGCATTCGCGAAACGCTCCCTGGTGCATCCTGCGTCCTTACGCAGGTACATCAGATCGCCGACGAGGTCCGGCTGACGGTCGTTCATGCGACTCCCATGATCGACTTTCCCAATCCGTTCCCAAAACACGCTACAGGGGTCGACCGATGGTCGTCTCTACGTAGCCCGCTGTCACCGAGGCAGCGGCGAAGACAGGGAGCGTGGGACAACATGTCCGGTCACGAAATCGTTCGGCGTGCCAGCAGTCAGGCCGCCAGCTGGCGCGACGTGCGGGCGCTACGGCAGGTCACCTCTGAGACCCGGCTGGAGCAGGCCACGATGCGAGCCATCTCTGCCGTCTCCGAATACGCCATCTCGGAGGTCGAGTACCTGAAGCGTCTGCAGAACCAGGTCGAACACAGCAACCCCGATGCTGCCGATGCCGTCGCTGCCATCGTCAACATGACGGTCGTCGGTCTCGCTCGCCGTGTCGGCCGCTTCACCAGCGAGATCGGCTGATGGACGTCCTCGTCCCGCTGTTCACGCTGTGCTGCGGCTTCGTCCTCGGTCGGCTGTACCAGTGGCTGAAGGACGAACTCCGGGCCGACCTGCTGCCCAGCCACGACTGCGCGGAACAGCTGCGCGCAGCCAGCGCCGACATCCGCGGCCAGGTCCGGCAGGCAGAGTGGCAGATCAGGCGGGCTACCGGCAGCGGCTCGGCGCGGTGAGCCACTCGCCCTCGCCTGGGTCGTGGGGCCAGAAGCTCCTTCAAGCGCTGGTACTCGTGCTGGTGGTCGCCTTGGCCTCACGAGTTGCCGCCGAGTTGCTCGAGCCGCTGGTGCCGACGCTCGTTGTCCTGGTCCTGCTCGCTGCCATCTTCTGGTTCGTACTCAGGCGGCGCTAACGCTCATGGGCACCTGAACGCAGCTCGGAGCACTTTCTTCGGAACATTCGCGGCAATTCGCCGCACCAATCTGGCAAGGAGATGTGGATACCCCATGCCCAGAAAGGGACGTCGCCGCCTCGTCGGCAAGTGGCCAGCAGTCGCCCAGCGTCTCCGCGAAGCAGCGCTTGAGGCCTTGCGCCGCGAGCTGCACGCCGAGCAACGCCGCCGGAAGCGCCCCAGCAACTGATCAGTGCCGGTGCGCCTGGGGAGGCTTCGCACCGGTCGCCATACCTGACTGAGGAGTCAAGATGTCTTGCACGAAGCTCAGCAAAAGCCCAGCACCGTCTGCGGCGCCTACTGCGTCCACCAGCCGGATGGCATTGCGAGCCCGTCGTTGCGTTCGGCAGCTGTCGCCCACGCTGGCGCCGACCTCTACATGTCCAGCTACGGCTTCCTGCCTACGCCGACGGTGGACTATCACCGGATCGTGGCCTGTCCAGAGCGAGGCCAACGTATCGCTGCGCTGTGGGCTGCCGCGCCTCGCACTGACGACTCGGCGTTGGCGGCCTACCGCGCGTTTCGTCAGGAGACCGCCGAGCAGTTCGCCTTCTTAACCCGTCCCGTGGCTGACGGCGGGGCGGGTATCCGCGTCAAACGGTCCAACAGGGACCCCTACGCAGACGCTTCCGCCATGATCGACGACCTAGAGACGCGCCGCCGTCTGCGCATCCTCGCCACCGCTGGCAGCGGAGCGAGTCACCCCTTCCTGAGCGACGAGGAGAACGACCAGTTCCGCGCGGTGCACGACTTCTTTGGGCATGCCAGCATCGGACGGGGCTTTGACCGTCACGGCGAGGAAGCAGCCTGGGTGAAACACAGCCGCATGTACACCCCGCTGGCCCGCTTGGCACTGACCAGCGAGACCCGCGGGCAGAATGCGGCCTTCATCTGGCTGCACGACGGTCAGCGTTTCCCCGATCAGAAGGCCGTACTGCTGCCCTTGGCCTTCACCGATCCATGGCGCTTCAGCTTGCGACCGAGCCGAGCCGACGAGCGCTGACGCCGCAAGTGTCGGGCCCTTAAGCCCACCTGGACCCGGGGCCGACTGGAGCAGCGATCCCCACCGCCGTTAGCGCTGCCGTTGTTTTTTCTACGGCTTGACGGCATCGCTCGACCTCGGCATAAGGACAAATAGGGGCCAATGTAGCGGGAGCCGGCCTGGCGAGGCGATTCGCAGTCTCGCCAGGCCACCCCTTGGTCGACGCAACCTAACGAAGGAAAGGAAGGTCTATGAACCTTCACCACCAACACCCGATCCCAGGCCAACCTGTGCAACGCGCCGGGACCGCCGCATGACGCTCTTGCTGCTCGCACTCGCCGGACTAGCCATACCGGGGATCATCGTGGCTGCTCGCTACACGGATGGGCGCAGCTGGCGCCGGTCACTCATCGCCACGGAGCTGCATCTTCCCGTCGGCCTCCAGGTCGACGACATTGCAGCCTGGCTCGACTCAGTCGCGGCCGCCACGTACCGCCCGCGACTGTCGCTCGTACCGATGCCGCCGATCGCGCTTGAAGTGATAGGTAGCCCCCGAGGCATCGCGCACTTCCTGCTGCTACCGAAGCAAACCAAGGACAAGTTTCTCCGTGGCCTCCAAGCCGCCCTGCCAGGCGTGCGGATGACACCGCAGTCCGACTACTTCGACCGCCGGCCGTATTGCACAGTCGCAGCCGAGGCCCTGCTCACAACCCATCGCCGGCCACTTGCTCACGAGCGCGCTGCGGCAGCCAGCCGTGCGCTGCTCGCGGCACTGCAGCCAGTTGGGGTCGGGCAGGCCATCCTCATCCAGTGGATCTTCACCAGCTCGGGCACGTTGGCGCCCATCGCGTCCGCTGCGGGGCGCAACCGCGGTGAGCTGCCAGCCTGGCTCGCAGCCGACGACCTGACCGACGGGGAAGCGATCCGGGCGGCCCGCCTCAAGCAGGCAGACGGCCTGTTGCTCCACGCCACACTGCGGGTGGGTGTCAAAGCATCATCGAAGGCGGCGGCCTTAGCCCTGTTCAGCCGCGCCTGGGGTCCCCATCACACCCTCAACGCCAGCGGCGTCCAACTCATCCGGAGATGGTGGCTGTGGTCGGCCTGGGCCGGGGCTCGCCTTCGCCAGCTGACCGTCCCGGCATTGAACTGGCCCTTACTGATCAACAGCCGCGAAGCCGCGGCGCTTCTACCGCTGCCAGTCGGCGACGTCGCACTGCCCGGACTGTCGCTTGGTATTGCTCGTCAACTGCCACCACCACCCGGCATGCCAAAGCATGGAGTGCAGATCGGCCATACCAACTACCCGAGCTTGCACCAGCCGCTACGCCTCGCACCGATCGACCGATTGCAGCACCTGCATGCCGTGGGGCCGACCGGGGTCGGAAAGTCGACCTTGCTCGCCAACATGGTGGTACAGGACATCGCCGACGGACACGGTGTGATCGTCCTAGACCCCAAAGGCGACCTATGCACTGACATCCTGGACCGGGTGCCCGAGCATCGGGCTCAGGACGTGATCGTGCTCGATCCGGCTGCCGAACCGTCAGTCGGGCTTAACGTCCTGCAAGCTGCTCACGACGAACACAGCCGCGAACTCGTCGTCGACCACGTCATCCACATTTGGCATGAGCTGTACAAGGACTTCTGGGGCCCCCGGACTGAGGACATCCTCCGCGGCGCGCTTCTCACGTTGATCAACACCAGAGCTGCTGACGGGTCAGCCTTCACACTCGTCGAGACGGTCAACCTATTGACCGATAACGCCCTGCGGCGGTCTGTCATCGCGCAGCCCGGGGTGCCAGCCGGGCTCCAATCCTTCTGGCAGTGGTACCAGGCGATGAAGCCGGCCGATCGCCTGAAGACCATTGGCCCGATCCTCAACAAGCTCCGAGCGGCGGTTCTGCGCACGCCACTCCGCCTGATGCTCGGTCAAAGCAACGGCCTCGACCTCTCGCAGGTGCTGGCCGACCGCAAGGTGCTACTCGTGCCCCTCAGCAAGGGCACGCTCGGCGCCGAGACCTCTGGCCTACTCGGCACGCTGCTGCTTGCGACTGTCTGGCAGGCGGCGCTGGCTCGCGTCCGACTGCCCGCCGAAGCGCGACACCCCATATTTGTCTATATCGATGAGGCGCAGGACGTACTCAAGCTGCCCGTCGACCTGGCCGACATGCTGGCCCAGGCCCGCGGCCTTGGAGTCGGCTTCACGCTCGCGCACCAGCACCTGGGGCAGATCGATAACAAGCAGGTCAAAGCCGCACTGCTTGGCACCGTACGTAGCCAGATCGTCTTTCAGTGCCTACGGGACGACGCGGCTACGCTCGCTAAATCCTTCGAGCCTCGACTCCGTGCCGACGATCTCATGAATCTGCCGGCCTTCGAGATGGCGGTTCGGCCATGCGTCAACGGGGAGCGGCTCGCGCCTTTGACCGGACGCACCGTGCCCTTGCCGCCGGCGATACGGGACGGTCAGAGCCTTGCTCGAACCAGTCGGCACCGTTACGGCTCCGCTCGGGCCGCCGTCGAGGACGCCCTACGATCTCGCGCCCGCCCGCCAGCTACGACCGATACCTCAAGTCGACCGGTCGAGCGTGGCACCGCCAAGCCCTTCGGCCGTACTCGAAGGGACTCGACCGCGCCAGGAGAGGGCTCATGACCGCCCGATCGGTCGTCCGCTCGCTCGACCGATCGCGTCGAGCAGCAATGACCTCCACCGCAGGCCAAGAGGCTCGTTCGGGTGCACAGTGCCATCGAAATATGACCGCAGACGGAGGAGGCGGTCATGCGTGAGCACCGAATGACCTGGGCGGCGGTGGAGCGGCTTGCCGAGAGCCTGAGCGAGCGGGACAGGGCCATCCTGCGCGACGTGGCGCGGGTACGAGTCCTGACTGGGGCACAGCTCACGCGCCTGCACTTCACCAATCTGGACCCCACGCACCGCGACCGCAGCCGACGGCGAGTGCTTGCCCGACTGGTCAGCCTGCAGTTGCTGACGACCCTCGGACGACGGATTGGGGGTGCGCGCGCAGGTTCTGCCGGGTTGGTCTTCGCTCTGACAGCGGCCGGACAGCGACTGGGCTACCTCCTCGCCGAAGATCGAGTCCACGCCCCACGAGTCCGGCAACCGCAGACACCGACCGAGCGCTTCCTCAGTCACAGTCTGGCGATCAGCGAATTGTTCGTCGCGCTGACCGAGCTGATGGAGGCAGGGCGTCTTGCCCTCGCCGACTACCGCGCCGAACCGGCGTCCTGGTGGTCGGATGGCCTGGGTGGGTGGATCAAGCCGGACGCGTACGTAGTCGTTCGGTTCGGCGACGTGCAAGACGCCTACGCGGTGGAGGTCGACCGAGCAACGGAGAGCCTGCCGACGCTACGCCGGAAGCTCGCGACCTACCTTGATCTGGTGGACCGCGGTGACCGAGGTCCTGACGACTCTGACATGCCGCGTGTCCTGCTGACCGTGCCGGATGACCGACGGCGGGCTGACGTCGCCGCATTGTTGCGCGCTCTCCCACCGCCGGCCGATCAGCTGTTCATGGTCGTGCGACAGGAGCAGGCGCCCGAAGAACTTGCGCGGAGCCTTCGCGAGTGAGGAGCCTACGTTGCACATTTCACTACACCCCAAGCAATCACCATTCCGCCTAATTTCTTTTAGAATATGCTTATGTGGAGGGTGACCACTCAGTCAGCCGTCGTACGTGAATTGCAAATTGCATCCCGCACGTCATCACGGTGCACGCTCTCAGGCTGGGGAAAGAGGTGAATGCAAAGAAGTTAAAAGGAGGTACGAGGAATGACGACACGCCTTATTGTTCCCAGCAAGCTACTGCTGCAGTTACGCACATACATCCCTAAGGGGCCATTGACCTACGGGCAGGCCTTGACCGTCGCCGAGCGCCAGGCCGCCCGTCTGCGCGAGTTGCTCGGCGTGCGGACCGCCAAGATGCCCTTCGACTGGGTGGAACACGTACCCAACCTGACGCTTCAGGTACTGCCGGCGCACGAGATCGAGCGGCTCGCTGGGCGCCCGGCCAGCGGTCTTACCCGCTGGAACCAGCAGTTGACCTACCTGGTGGCCGTCAACAAGAACACCAGCTTCACACACCGCCGCTATACCCTGGCCCACGAGATCAAGCACGTCATCGATTGCCCCGCAGTCGATACCGCCTACGCCAGAATCGGCTATGGCAACGACGAGTTGCGTGGCCGGCGAATCGAAGGCATCTGTGATCACTTCGCCGCCCACTTGCTGATGCCCGGCCGGCTCGTCACCAAAGCCTGGCATCTCGGAATCCAAGGACTCGGTGAGCTAGCCGGGCAGTTTGGCGTCTCCGAGGATGCCATGCAGATTCGACTGTCCAGCCTGGGATTCGTTGATCCCGACAAAGATAAGCCCGCGAGCTACTTCTTCCGAGAGGTGGATCCGCCACGATTTACCCGTGTTTAAGAAAGGAGGATGTATGAAATACCAAATTGAGACTCCAGCACCCCGGCCGACCCGGCGCTCGCGGGGAGGCCGTCCCCAGACCTGGGACACAACGCGACGCCGCCACGAAGGCCGCTTCAGCACCGTCCTGCATTGCCGCTCGCTTGGATTCGCCGGAAGTGATCCGGCCAGCGGCAGAGACCACCTCCAGGCCACCAGTGCCGCCAAGCAACTCCTGTTGACGGTCCCCGAAGCATGCGCTGCACTCCGTGTCAGTAGGTGGGCGCTCTACCAGTTGATCCGGACCCACCAGCTCGCGACCATCCGCATCGGTCGCAGCCGGCGCGTGCCGGTGGACGCCGTGACTGGCCTCATCGAGAAGCTACGCGTGCAGGGGGGCGCCTAACGTGGGCCGGAACGCCAACGGCGAAGGCTCGATCTACCGCCGGAAGGACGGCCGGTACGAGGCGGCGGCCTACTTCGTGACCACCAAGGGCCTCCGGAAGCGTGTACGGATCTACGGCCGGACCCGGGAAGAGGTCCATGCCAAACTCAATGAAGCTAAGCTTCGTGCCCAGCAGGGCATCCCGGTGCCGGATCGGAACTGGCAGCTCGGCGACTGGCTGGACTACTGGCTGGCTGAGGTAGTTCAGAGCAGCCGACGGCCGACTACCTACGAGCGCTACGAGCTGGTCGTCCGGCTGTACCTCAAGCCCGGACTCGGTACGCAGCCGCTGAGCCGTCTCTCGGTACCGATGGTGCAGACCTTCCTCAACCAACAGCTGGCGGCCGGCCGCTCGCTTCGGAACGTACAGATCATTCGCGAGGTGCTCAGCGCTGCCTTGACTCGCGCTTGCCGTGAGGAGCTACTCGTCCGCAACGTCGCGCGACTGGTTGAGCTTGCGAAGTGGGAGCGTCCGGATATCCAGCCGTGGACCAGCGATGAGGCCCGGCGCTTCATGGAGGCCGCCCGAGACGATCCCTTGTGCCTGGCCTTTAACCTGCTGCTGTTGTACGGCTTGCGGCGCGGCGAGGTGCTTGGCTTGCGCTGGTGCGACGTCGATCAGGCCGACAAGGTGCTACGCATCCGCCAGCAGTTGCAACGCGTCGCTGGCGAGCTGCGTCGTGGGCCATTGAAGACTAAGGCAGGGCGACGGGATCTGCCCCTGCTGGACATGACTCACAGCTTGCTGGTCGCCCAGCGGCTGCATCAACAGGCCTGCAAAGAGGCGGCCGGGGACGGCTGGCTGGGTGGTGACCCGGAGCAGCAGTTGGTCACCAGCACGCGAAGTGGCCTGCCGATTGAGCCCAGGAACCTACGGCGATCCTTCCGAAGGATCTGCGAACAGCAAGGCATCCGAGTCATTCGACTGCATGACCTGCGACATACTACGGCGACACTCCTGAAGGATTTAGGAGTACCAGCGCGGGACGCGCAGCTGATTCTTGGGCATTCCAGCATCGCGGTGACGCAGGAAATCTACCAACACGACAGCCTGGAAAGTAGGCGTGAAGCATTGGAGGGAGTCGAACGGATGTTTCTCCGCGACACCAATTCTGCCGTTGCCGTCAATTACTGCCGTCAAACCTACTTTCCGATAACTTCATTGTGCTCTTCTTCTCTGGCAGGGGAGACAGGACTCGAACCTGCGACACCCGGTTTTGGAGCTCAAAAGTTGCCCTTCGAGGCTGGGCGTTTGACCTCTGTCAGGAGCTACGTTGAAGGTCGCTTGAAGCAGTGGTTGTTAGGCCTCGTTGCCGTCAGCGTTGCCGTCAAAATCGAGCCGCCAGCAGGGGAGAATCGATGAATTGGCCAAAGAACCTTTCCAGTCAGCCTCCGCCTGGGGCAAGCACCAAGCCGCAAACGCGCCACTATGGAGTGAAGCTCTCTGGCTTCAAGTATGCGCTATTCTGCGGACGAGGACCACCACAAGGGGCGACGAGCTGGGCACTCACGATAGCAATCAACGGCTCACCGAACTGTCAGCAAAGCCTGAGCCTGAGCCTGAGCCAGATAGCGATGCAATGTAAAATTCTAGCACGCTATCACTGTTCGTCGCGCTTCAAAATCCATTCAGTGGACATACCGTTTAGCAAGTGGGCTGCCTCGCCGAGCGCCTGCTCTGAACACTGCGGGAACGCCTCCCGAAGCACATCGTCCGCATCGTAAGGCCCATCGCCTTGATACTGATAGCCACCCTCTGCCCCGTCGTACGGGAGTTGATTCACCGGATCTTCGTAGCGATCAAGAAACCACTCGACCATGTCATCCACGGAGACGTACTGCCCAGCCAACATTCGTCGTGCTACATCAAGCACAAATAAGATGTCTTCATCGGAAGGACTAACTGGGCTGCCCCGATGAGCAATGTCGTTCCGTACGCGCCATAGCTCACTGAGTCTCTTGAAGTCGGTCTCATCAACATGGCCCAGGCTGTACAAGTTGGTCACAGCATGCCATGGCGATGCACCAGTCTGCAGTTCTTGCAGCTTCAGCCGTGATGAAAGGTGCGAGACCGCTGCCTCAAAACCGGCCCAAGCCATCAATAGACTCGCCGACGCAGAGATGGGCAAGACGCGCTGCGCCTCGGCAATTATCCTCTCGACATTGACAGGCGGAGGCAGATCTTCTATAGCGTCACCGAGCCAGTAGACCTGCAGTCGAGCATTTGGAATGCTTTCAGCAAGTCGTGCCAATTGTTCGAGCGAATCACGTTCAGCGGTGTCGCGTGATGCAAGCTCACCGATAAGTGTCTCGTCACCGCGTCGCGCAACGAAATCGGCAGTCAACGCGCCTAGCAAGCCTCGACCATCTATCGTCACGACCCAGCCGTCTGCCTCCAACTCGGCGACAATTCGCTGCAGATGACTGCTGAAGAGGTTCATTCTGCGTTCAGGATTCATGGCAGCCTCCCTGGGACGGGGGGCGATTCGATCCTAATGTGCACGAAGGGGCCGTTAGAGACAAACCCGTGCGCCTGCGCGGGGGTCATGCCCCTCACTCCGTACTGAGCATTGACGTCGCGCAGATGCCCATGGCAGTCCACAAGTTGCCCATCGTCGACGTACACGATGCCGATGAGGGCGTCCTGGATCGGCTTGAGCATGTTGTCCACGTCTAGCGGTGGGGCGCTGTCGTGGTAGCACGTGACGTGGATTTGGAGCTTGCCTTGGAGAGGCTGGCCCCCGGCCGGCCAGGCTGCAAGGGCTGCCGCGCTCACATCCGCCTTCCACCGGGCACGACTCCTTGGCCTGGCCTGTACCGAGACCGGTACGCCAAGCACCACGAAGTCCCACGGCAGGGGAGGCACGAGACGATCCTATGTGGCCTGACCGACACCTCGAGCACCGCGCCACGCCCTATTCCGTACGCCAAACCGGCTGCAGACGATCTGGGTTCCACCTACCGCGGACCCCGCCGCCTGCAGGAAGTACAACGACGCAGGTCAGGACCCGCTTGATGTACGACCGCTGCTCCGCCAGGGTCAAGCCATCCCAATCTGACCGCAGCGACAGCGGCTGGCCAACATCCGGGTACTGCCGGGCCAACCAGTCCTCCCGCTCGCGACTCAGCGTCTGCTCCTCGGCTTCGAGCTCCGGGAGCAGCGCGAAGTACCGAGCGGCAGAGATCTTGCGGTCACGCCACGCCGCAGTCAACTCTTGGATGTCCTGCCGCAGCTGTCCGAACTCCTGCTCCCGCGGCCAGGGATCGGGTACGGCAACCGCCTCGCGTCGCTGGGCCTCCAGCTCGTACTTGGCGATCACTGCCTCAACGATGTGCTCGTCCGTCTCCTGGCCGAGGATGGCTGTGCCACCACAACCACCAACCGCCTTCGACGGACACGTGTAGCTGAAGTGGCCGGGCGGCGCCGTCCGGCGCCTAGTCGTCTTGGTGGCACGCATCCATGAACCGCAGGTAGGTCGACCGCAGCGCAGGATGCCGCTGAGCAGGTACTTTCGGCTGTTGAGGTCTAGACCGTGGCGCTCGCTCCTACCGATGACTGCAGTGACCGCCTCCCACTCAGCAATTGTCAGGATCGGTTCCCACTGTCCAATGACAGGCTCACCAGCCGCATTGCGGACGATCTCGACGTTGAAGTAGGTCTTGCCGAATTCTTCGTTGTAGCCATGCACCTTCCGGGAGCGGTAGCCACAGAGGCGAGGGTTACGGAAGACGACCTTGAAGGTGCTTCGGATCCAGGGTCGGCCACTGGCTGTCCGGACGCCCGCCGCGTTCCACTCGGCCACCACTGCATTGATCGGTGCCCCCTCAAGCAACCGGCGGGCACCGGAACGGATGACGTCCGCCTCGTCCGGTACCAGGGTCCGTTTGTCGTCCCGCCAGCCAAACGGACGTCGGCCACCCACCGGGATACCTGCCTGCTGAAGCGCGTGGTGCTTGCGCTTCACACGCCGCGCGGTGTCCGCCGACTGCTTGTTGTACGTGGCCACCACGATCCGGGCAACGGTTCGGCCGTTGTCGGTTAGCAGGTCGAGTGTGCCCGTGATGTCGATGATCGGGCGCCCGAAGTGCTGGACGACCTCGATGCAATCCTCCAGGTGCCTGTTATCCCTGGTCAGCCGGTCAATGTCGTAGACGATCAGCCCATCAAGTCGCTGGCCATCTGGGGACAGCCCTCGCTTGAGATCTTCGAGCGCCCCCTCGAACACCGGTCGGACCACCCGATACACCGTGCGCCCATCCGGGAGCGTCATCCGCTGGCGCTTGTAGGCGCTGGTGTCGGGCTCCTCGTAGGTGTAGACGTACAGGCCGTTGCGCTGCTCCACGTACGACCGGCAGTCCTTCATCTGCTCGTCGCGTCCCCTGATGTCGCGCCCCGTCATGAAGCCGTTCGTGAGACCTTGCCCCTGGTCAAGCCGAGGGCTGATCTCGAACGACAGCCGGACCAGGCCGGCGAAGTGCATACCCGCCAGGTCACCCCAGTGAGCTCGCTCGATCAGCTGCACGTCCATGCATCGAACATACATCCGCGCATCTTATGATCGAGCCGCCGACCGGCGCTGGCGATCAGTCGCTGTGCCAGCCGACGGACGTCCTCGACGGATCCCACCGGGACCGCCACCTGGTGCAGCCCGGCACCCCGGTCGACCCAGACGCGGACACCGTTGACCAGGACGTCGGTGACCTCCGGATCGGCCAGCAGGGATGCCAGCGGCCCCGCGCCGACGAGATCGTCGTGCACGCGATCGGCGATCCGCAGGACGGCGGTGTCGCCCAGCACCGCCGCCGTCGGCTCGGCGCGTACGGCGGACACGATCGCCGCCGGGGTGACCGGGTCGGTGGCGGCGACGATCCGCTGTCGTACCCGGGCGGCGAACGTGGCGTCCTCCGGCCGGCCACTCATGCCGCACCCGTCGTGGCGCCGGTGAGATCCGCGACGATCCGCTGGCACAGGGCGGCGAGCGGGCCCTTGCCGGCCGCCGCCGGGGCCTCGCCACGTTCGAGGCCACGGCAGAGGCCGGGCTCGGGGCGCAACGTGCCGGCGAGGGGCAGCCCGAGGGCCCGCGCCACCTCGGTCGCGCGCAGGCGGCCCGGGGCGGGCCCGCGCACCACCACCGAGAGCGCGTCGCAGTGTGGTGCGGCCACGGCCACCACCCGGGCGGCGGCCGCGGTGGCACGCAGCTCCGCCGGAACGACGACGAACGCCTGGTCGGCAGCCTGCAACGCGACCACGGCGGCGTCGTCGAACTGCCGGGGCAGATCGATCACCACGAAGTCCCGCCCACGGTGGGCGGCGTCGACGGTCGCCGCCATCGCGGCGGCGGGAAGTGCCAGCATCTCGCCGCGATCCCAGGAGAGCACCACCAGGTCGCCCCGGCTGGGCAGGGCCTGGACCAGCGCGGGCGCGTCCACCCGCCCGTCCGCGCTGGTGAGCGACGGCCAGCGCAGCCCTTCCAACTGCTCCCAGCCGAGGACGAGGTCGAGGCCACCGCCGAGCGGGTCGGCGTCGATGAGCAGGGTGCGCAGTCGGGCTCGCGCGGCGGTCACCGCGAGCCCGCCCGCGAGCACGCTCGCCCCGCCGCCGCCCCTGCCTCCGAACAGCGCGACGACCCGCGCGCCCGGCCCGTCCGGCTGGTCGGGGCCGTGCTCGGCCAGACGGTCCACGAGCCACGGCTCGGCGGCGGGCAGCGCGGCGACGTGTTCGGCGCCGATCAGCTCGGCGATCTGCCAGCCGGGGTCGATCTGACCGGCCCTGCCGACCAGCACCAGCCGGGGCCGCTTCGGCAGGCGGGCCCGCAGGCAGGCCTGGGCCTGGTCGACGCCGAGCAGCACCAGCGGCGCGGGCCCCCAACGGGTGCGAGCCGCAGCGGGGTCGGCGGCCAGTTCCACCTCGGTGCCGCCGGCGGCGGCGAGCCGGAGCAGATCATCGAGCAGGTCGCCGTCCGCCGTGACGACCAGTGGGAGCCGTCGGATCGGCGGGACGGAGGTACGGGGTGCCATCGCGGCCTCCAGCGGTCGGGATCGAATGCACCGCCGACCCTGCTCGCGATGGACCCCGCTCAGCGCGGTCGACCGGGTGGCCTGTGGATAACTCCGGGGCCTGTGGACAACGCCCGTCGAGACGGTTGATCTGCTATGCGTACGGGCATTCGCGCAGCTGGCAGCGCTGGCCGGAAAACGCCACGGGGCCGCTCCCGAGAGAGCGGCCCCAGAAAACGTCGGTCAGCCGACGTGGTCGGTCCAGGAGCTGTCGAGGATCACCTGGTACGCGCTGAGCCGTACCGGCGCGAGCGTCAGCATCTCGTGGGCGAGCAGACCACCGGTGCCCTCGTCGAAGATCAGGAGGAACTGGACGCCGTGTTCCCGGTCGTCGTAGGTGACCGCCACACCGGCTCGACCAACACGATCGGTCACCTGCCCCCGCCAGCGAAGGCCGGGCAGGTCGGCGAGGACCCGCAGGATCTGCGCTCGGACCGGGCGCGGTATGACGTACCGCGCATAGAGCGTGCTGACCGCCTTGCTTGCCGCCCCCGGGCCGTACTCGATCTTGAGCAGTTTCCGCAGTCGCGACGGATCGGCCGGCGGTGGCGACAGCTCCATCGGCGGCAGGGGGATCAACGACGGATCGTCACCCCCCCGGCCCTGGGGGAGTTTGCGCTGCCAGTACGCCCGGGACTCCTCGTCGGGGTACTGCGGCTCCAACTGGCTGTTGGCCTGACTGCCGGTTCCGTCGGCGGCCTGCCAGACCTTCGTCTCGCCGACGAAGGCGACATGGTGACGGTCATCGGGCGAGCTCATCACCGGGTCACCCCAGACCTTCGTGTGGTGGAACATGTAGCGCCCGCTGCGGTGGTCGTACCCCGCGTCCTTGATCTTGTTGGCCAGCGCGCGCAGCCGCGGGCCGGCAGCCGGTGGGTCGGCGTCGAACTGGTACGCGACCGGCACGAGCACCAGGCCCGCCGCGCCACCGAACCCACCCGGGGCGTCCGGCGTGCTCTCGCCGGACGGCCGAAGGACGGCCACCGCACCGGCCGCCGCCGCCAACGTCCCGGCCGTCAGGACCAGCCGGCGGGTGGGGCGCGCACGACGATGCGCTGCCGGCTCGACGACGCCGGCACGGTCGATCAGCTCGCGGGCCGCGACCGACGGCGGCGCGACGGTCACGCTCCGGGCCGGGTCGGCCGGGCCGATGAGGGTACGGGTACGTGCCACCGGGAACATCACAGCTCCTCTCGCGCGGTCGCCAACAGTGGGCGGGAGGTGCGGACCGGCCGACTCGACATCGCCACGGCCAGACGGCGGCGAGCGCGGTGCAGGCGCACGGCAGCGGTCGCACGGGTGCAGCCGAGGACCTGGGCGGCCTCGGACACCGTCAGCTCCTCCCAACCGACGAGCCGCAGGACCTCCTGGTCGAGGTCGTTGAGGGTGGCCAGCGCGGCTCGGATGTCGGCGATTCCGACCGTCGTGTCCGCACCGGACGGATCGGCCACCTGCGTCAGGTCGGCGTCCGCGATCGGCAGGACATCGGGCGCAGCGCGGCGCGACCGCCACTGGTTGGCCAACAGGCGCCGGGCCACCCCGTACAGCCAGGGCAGGCTGCGGTCCGGCACCTCGCCACGCCGCCGCCACGCGACGACGAACACCTCCTGGGCGAGTTCCGCCGAGGCGTCGGAGTCACCGAGGCGGCGGAGGCCGTACCTCACGATGTGCGCGTACTCGGCGGCGTAGAGGCTGGTGAACCAGACCTCGTCGCGCTCCCCTGGTGGACCCACCCGAACCCCCACTGCCTCGGCGACCCTCACCCTGACTTGTGTCGCGAAAGGCCCGACGATTACCGCGCCGCCGGCGCGGCCCTCAGACCCAGATCCTGATCCGAGCGAGCAAGCTCCCAGTGCAGGGCCAAATCCCGTGAACGTCGATCTGTCCGGGAGCGCTCCCCGACAAAGGGACGACCCCCTTCGGGGGGAAAGTGACCTGACGTAGCAGCGAGTGTGATCAAGTGCCGTACCGCGTGGTCAGACGTACCGGTCGTGCCGTCGAGCATGATCGAGTCGGGCTGCACGGTACGGCGTTCGCTGACGATCCGCTGACTTCCGGATGACGCGCTGCGGGTGCCCGAGGACGGCCGGAGGCCGCCCGCAGGGCAGCCCGCAGCGCGCCACGTTTCGGACCCCTGCCTTGCAAAGATCAAGACGACTGTCGGTCGGCGTCGGCTACTGCCGTGGACCTGCTCGTCGCGTCGCCTCGCGTCCGCTCATGACCGGCTCCGTCGGCCGGCTTGGCTGTACGAATGGCTGTACAACGATGCGCTTTCACGTAGTGCGAACGCAGGTGTGGGGCGCCCGCCTGCCACCTCGGTTGATCCCGGCTGCAGCCGGCGTACGAACGTGACGGCTGGCTCGTCCCCCCCGAGCCAGCCGTCACTGCGTCACTTGCTCTTCTTGCTCGTCTTAGTCGACTCGTTGACGGTCGTCTTCGGACTGCGCTTGACCGTCGACTGCTTCACGAACCGCCCGGTGACAGCACTTCGACCACGCTTGCCAGGCATAGTTTCACCTCCTCTCAATGTCTCGGTCTGACGCCCAGCGTCAGCGACGTCAGGCGTACTGGGTCAGCCGCCAGGTCACGGCCTGACCTGCGTACGGCGGCATGACGTTGTTCTTGGCGATCGGGGCGGTCGTGGACGGGTTGCCCACGACCTGCCAGACGCCGCTCTCCGGGCAGCGCTCGCCGGTCTTGGCTGTGGTGCCGATGGTTGCCACTTGATCATTCCTAACTCGAAGCGTTGTGCCGGGTTCGACACAAGCGTGACTGTAGATCACCGGTGCGTCGACTGGCAAGCAGCGCACCGGAAGTGACACACTCCGGGGTAGGAGGTCACCGGATGAGCAAAACCAAGGTCGACGTCGTTGCCCTGTACGGAGCGCTGAACGCTGCCCGCGAGTCGCAGGGGCTGTCATGGCGACAGCTCGCGAAGGAGATCGGGGTAAGCCCCTCGATGCTGTCCCGCCTCGGAAACGGAGACCGGCCCGATGCCGACGGGTTCGCAACGTTGGTGACGTGGTTGGGAATGCCCGCAGAGAAGTTTATGGTTGGCATAAACGATGCTGCCAGAGCGGAGCCGGCGCTGATGACCCAATTGGCGCCATTGCTACGCGCCCGATCCGACTTGACGGAGGATGATGTCATCTATTTGGAGGAGGTCATTAGAGCAACCCTTAGGCGCGCACGCGCCGTACAACAGGAGTAGCGTTGAACAAGGCGGCACTAAAAAGGCTGGCTATTGAACTCCGCGAAGAGGTTGGGGTTGGAATTCATGACGTATTCGATCCCTACCAGCTAGCGAAGCTCTATGGAATTCAGGTCATATCGCTGTCCTCTTCGGGTTGCTCGGAGGAGGCACTTCAACATTTCCAGGTCAAACGGCCCGACGTGTTCTCAGGCGCCCTAGTGCCTTTCAACAATGGGGCGATCATCCTGGAAAACGACTTGCACCTGCCCGAAAGGAAGCGCTCGACATGTAGTCACGAAATGGCTCATGTCGTATTGGAACATCCCTTCACGGCAGCACTTGTTAACGAGCGAGGGTGCCGTGTAGCCAACCGGGAGCACGAACAGGAAGCCGCAGAATTGTCGGGGGAGTTACTTCTCCCATTCGAGGCGGCCAAGCTACTTGCTCGACGGCGCGCCTCAGACGAAGAAGCGGCTAAGAGGTTTGCAGTTAGCGTCGACTTTGCCCGCTGGCGCCTGAACAGCACGGGGGCCCGCATAATCGCAAGTCGCCGCAAGTAGTCTGCCGTCATCCCGTCCGCCGTCGACCCACACACCGTGGAGCGGGCCTGCCCCGGGGTGACAAGGTGGAGCGCCCTACCGGACGAACGACCTTGTCACCCCGGGGCAGGTTTGCTCGGCTTCGCCTGGGTCGATGGTGGGCGGGATGACACCCATCCCAGAAGCCCGAAGTGCCCCCGCCGGAGGCACAGGACCTTATCGGCCGGCGCGCCGGCCGATGCCGACGCTTGCGCCGCCAGCAGGCCGAGCGCGTCCGGCGCGGCCCGCTTGCGGGCCGCCTTGATCCTAAAGAGACTGTTTCGGCAGTGTGCAGTTGAAGCGGTTTCGGCGGAACTTGCACCCTGCATGCCCGACTGCGTCCGTCACCGACCGCCGTCGCAGCATTAGGACTCGCAGTTTAGGGAGGGCTCAGCCCCTGCCACGCCTGCGGCAGGGGTGCCTACTTGAAGAGCCCGACGACACTCACGACGGTTCCGACAGCGAAGCTGAGAGTGGCCATCTTGGCCTGGCCCCCCGTCCAGAGTCCTTCGCTCTTCTGACGCCAACCGAGAGACCACCAGTCGCGCCCGAACTTCTGCCATTTGTGCTGGCGGAGGTGGCAGCCCAGGATCAGTCCGTTCGAGTTGTTCCGGCAGAACTCAACCAGACTGCCTCGTCTACGGTTGATCGCCCCGCAAAAGACGGGCGCCGTGAACAAAACGAAGACGAGCAACAGGCCCAGCAGTACCAGGTAGACGGCGGGACCAAACTTCGCGCTACCGAGCGACAGGAGGAGGACTGCCAGAACGCCATAGCCCCAGTACTGCCATAGCTTCGACTTACTACGCGACGCCATGAGCGCAAAGAGTACCGAGATCGATGCACAACGTGAAGATCTCACCTTCGTCGCCGATCCGACAGTCCCCTCACTTCCAGCGGTATTGATCTATCGTCGGGGCGTAGTCGATCAAACCGGACGACTACGCCTTCGACCTGCGGCTACACCTTGCATGGGTGGTCAACGATGGTCACTGCTGGCCCTCGTTCGACGGCCTGGGAACGGCATGATCTTGCGACCAGGCAACGGCATCCAGAGATGCGAGGGGATTTGAACCCCTTACACCTTCTGCGGGGAGAGATCAACGCGAGCCGGACACCGCTGCGGCGCGAGCTGCTCAACCGTGGCCAAGTCCTTCCGTCGTCTGACACGGCTGGCCGGTCGCAGTTGTGCCGGATCTGTGCCCGATGATCTTGGATCCGGCCCGACTGGACTGGCTGCCGCCAACCTCTCCGACAACGTAGACGCGTTGACGAACCCCCCCACCGCTAGCGATACGATGCAATACGTGACCAGCAGACCCTCTGTGTCGGCCGAGCTAGAGCGGCGGCTCATGGTGGAGGCGGGACATCGGTGCGCCATCCCCACCTGCCGGGCAGTCGGACCTTTACAACTGGAGCATATAGACGACTGGTCGCGATCAAAGCGGCACGACTTCGAGAATATGATTGTCTTGTGTGCGAACTGCCACGGACGCAAGGGCAACCGGCGCGGCCAAATTGACCGCAAATCCCTGTACCAATACAAGGCCAACCTAGCCATCGTGAATAGTAGGTATGGTGAGCTAGAGCGGCGCGTCCTTGATTACTTCTCGCGCGTCTTGCCAACAGCACATGGCGCGGCGGAATCCCTCTCAAAGATGGCGAGGATCGGTGAAGAGGCTGCCGGGATTCTAGAGGCCGCCGAAGACCTGGGGCCAGAGGCAGAGGACGTGCGCGTCAAAGCACGGAGAACTATCCATGTCGGCAAACTCGCAGAGTCAGCCCTCGCCGGCTTCGACGTTTCCGTATTCAATGCTGTTGAGATGGCACGCGGCTCTCATTTCTTACTGTCTTACCTCATCAAAGACGGCTACCTAGAACGCGCCCCGGATCATATCGACAACATAATGATCGACGGACGTCCAGTCGTGGAGATATTCCGGCTTACGGAAGCTGGTCAGCGCTTCGTGGACCGCTGGAAGAGTGCCCGACCATTGGATGAGGACGTCCCAACGTAACGGACTTACCGGCGCGTCCCGCCCTCCCTTGGCACCCAAGCCATCCCGGAAGCGCCTGAGCGCCCCGCCGGAGGCACGCCCTGGTCGTCGCCTTCAACATCGAGGCCCCGGATCTGCCACTCATCATGGCGGCCCGGGGCTTCTTCGTATGTCGCGCCGCCAGTGGGGCTGCAACCGTTCGGGGTGCGCCCGTGCGCTTGCGCTAAGGGCGCGGGGTCCCCGATCGGCGGCCGGTGTCGGTCGGCCCCTGGTCGGCGGCGCGAGCGGCCTGCGAAGCGGGCCGCCTTGATCGTGTATCGAGAATGCGGTCTAGATTGCGCTGCCGTGTTCGGCGTACGCGGACATGCCGCTACTGCGGGCAGCGATAGCGGTGCGGATTCTGCGGGCGAGTCGGGGTGGGCCGTGCTGCTCCAAGGACTCTGCGCTCACGTAGCGCCACTCGGTGAGTTCACCATCGGCGAAGCGGATGTCGCGCTCCTGCTCTGGGCCGAGTGAGCCGCCGTCGAAGATGAAGAGGAGCTTGTCACCTTCATGTTCGGCGGGTGCCCAGTCCACGACCAGCATCGGTCCGACCGCCGGGGTGAGGCCGAGTTCCTCTTGGATTTCGCGTATGCAGGCTGCTCGGGGTGACTCGCCGGGTTCGACGTAACCACCGGGGATGTCCCAGTGTTTTTTGTAGCTGGGGCGTACGAGGAGCACGCGGCCCTGGTCGTCGAAGAAGAGGGCGCCGGCGGCGACGCGTGGGGTTGCCATGGGTGGCATCTCGTTGGTCGTCACCAGGGCAGCCTAGATGGACTGGGTTCAGTCGAGCACCTTGAGTCGCTGGGCCAGGCCGACCAGTTCGGCCGAGGGCTTGCCGCGCTGCCGGCGGATCCAGGTCAGGGCGAGTTGGCGGCTGAGGAAGTGGTGGCGGACCTGCTCGGGTGCCATCTGTTCGGCGTCGAGGATAACGGCCTGGGCGTCGTCGATGCGGTTCCACGAGCTGTAGGCGCGGGCGACTTCGAGGGCGTGTCGTACGCGGCGTTCCATCGGTAGGCCGGCGGTGTCGACGCGCGGGCCGAGGTCGATGGCGACTTGTAGGTCGCCGAGTTCGGCGGCGGTGGCGACACGGTGGATGGCGACGTTGGTGGGGCCGAACGCGGTCCAGAGGTGGTTGGCGTCGGCTCCGAGTTGGCCGGCGGTGTGGTCGGCGGTGGCGAGGAAGGTGCGGGTGGTGGTGGCGTCGTTGGATCGGGCGGCGGCCATCGCGCCGGACAGGAACAGCGTCCCGTAGACGGAGAGCAGCGCCGGTGTGGCGTGCTTGAGGTGGGGCTCAAGGTAGCCGGCGGCGTCTTCGGTGAGGCGTACCGCTTCGGCGTAGCGCCCGGTGGCGTGCAGGGCGTGTCCGACGGAGCGGAACAGGGAGCCGGTGACGAGTGGGTCACCTGTGGGTCGAACGGCGGTCAGGCCGCGGTCGGCGGCGATCCAGGCGAGGTCGCTCTCTCCGAGCTTGGTGAGTTGGGTGGCGGCGAGTTGGTACGCCAAACCGAGAAGCCGACGAGCCTGGTCCTGATCGTCGCCGTTGTGGTGGTCGGCGGCGGCCTGGGCGCGGTGTAGCAGCTCGGGCAGGCGGCTGGTCACGTACCCGAATCGGGAGTCCTGGTAGGCATCCCAGAGCGCGCCCACCTCTTTCCTGAGCACGGCGACGCTCGTCGGCTCGGTGTCCGCGCCGCTGACGAAGGGGCCGAGGGCGCGGTAGTCCATGAGGGCGGCACGGAGAGCGGGGACGGTCGTGGTGCCGCTGTCGCCGGTCCAGTCGAGTAACCCCGGTTCGCCGAGTAGGTCTCCGAGTGAGACGTCCAGGACTTCGGCGAGGGACTTGATGACGGAGAGTCGGTCCAGCTCGATCCGGTTGTTTTCGATCTTGCCCAACCAGTCGGCGGTTCGGCCGATAAGTCCGGCTAGGACTTCCTGGGACAGGCCGCGTCGGTAGCGGTACCAGGCGACGCGTTCGCCGATGGTCAGGTTGTTGGTTCTTCCGCGCACCAGCTAACCGTCTCCCCTGCGCCGGGTTGGAACCCGGAAGGATTTTCCAGGTAACTCAGCACCATCGGCCACAGCCTGTCCCTATGGCAGCACTGCACGTATCGACCAACCACCAACCCTGCTCCGGCTCGGGCGGGAAGTACAGCTCCGCCCACAGGACCGTCCGAACAATCAGGCGTGGTGCGGAGCGGACCCGCGCCAACGCACGCGGTTGGTGCCTGGATTGCCCGGGATCCGATTGCACGGTGAACTGCTGAGGCCGGCTCGGGTAGGCGCTGGCGTGGGACCGCGACGCGAACAACGGTCCGCGAATGGCCCGCCCGCCCCGACGCCTCGCACCGTCCCGCCGCGTCGGCCGGGGGTACCGGCACCAGGGGACCTGGTGCTGATCGACGGCCAGGCGTCAGTGCAGTTCGGCGGTGATCGGGCGCTGTGGTTGCGGGTCACCTCGGTCTGCGACAAGCCGACTTATCACGGCTGGATCTGGCTGACCGGCTACTCCATCAACCTTGCCACGGACGAGGCTCTGGCCCGGCGGGAAGTCTTCGCCCAGATCGCCGGCCTCCAGATCCAGCGGCACACAAGTACGCCATCCCATCAGAACAAGGCGCCGACCACGAGGAGACGCGGTGTTTGACGTTCGAGTACAGCTCGGGGCAGCACTGGACATCGGAGCGGCCGATCGCCTTCTGCCGTCAGACGGCCCGATACGGCTGTGGGTGACCGGGGTACGGCTGGTAGTCAACCGCCCTCCCCAGGACGAGTGGATCTGGGTCGAGGGCATCCGCCTCTTCCCGTCAGGCCGGCGCGGCCCTCAGACACAGATCCTGATCCGAGCGAGCAAGCTCCCAGTGCAGGGCCAAATCCCGTGAACGTCGATCTGTCCGGGAGCGCTCCCCGACAAAGGGACGACCCCCGTCGGGGGGAGACGGGGGTCGTCTACGGTTCGGCTCCGGGGGGGTCGAGCCGAACCACTCAGCGGTCACGGGGGGTGCAACCGCCGAGGGTCTGTCTGTTTCGGGGATGTGAAAGCACGTCGTGCGGACAAGTCTGCCTGAGCGGACCCGTCACGTCGAGTGTTGTTCACTCCACTCTGCGCGAAAATCTCCTCGCGGAATGTGAGCACGGTCACGCTGAACGGTGGTGGGGGCACCCGTCCGCAGGTCCAAGGGGTGGCCTGACCCCGGGCACCCGCCGACGATAGACCATCCGGCTAGACTTTTGCGCCGTGGGCCGAAGTGCCGCTTTCTTCGATCTGGACAAGACCGTCATCGCCAAGTCGAGCGCCCTGGCGTTCGGTCGGCCGTTCTACCGGGACGGGCTGATCACTCGGCGTGACGTCGTCAAGTCGGCGTACGCGCAGCTGATGTTCCGGCTGGGCGGCACCGACGAGCAGACCATGGCCCGAACACGGGACTACCTGGCCACGCTCTGCAAGGGCTGGCAGGTGGAACAGGTCCGCCAGATCGTCGCGGAGACACTCCACGAGCTGATCAACCCCTACGTGTACGCCGAGGCCGCCGCCCTGATCGAGGAGCACCAGGCGGCCGGGCGGGACGTGGTGCTGGTGTCGGCGTCCGGCGAGGAGATGGTCCGGCCGATCGGCGAGCTGCTCGGGGTGACCGACGTGATCGCCACCCGGATGACGGTGCGGGACGGCCGCTACAGCGGTGAGGTCGAGTTCTACGCGGCCGGTCCGAGCAAGGTCGAGGCGGTCACCGAGTTGGCCGCCGCCCGCGATTACGACCTGGCCGACTCGTACGCCTACTCCGACTCGTACAGCGATCGTCCGCTGCTGGAGTGCGTGGGGCACCCGAGCGTGGTCAACCCGGACCGGCAACTGCGCAAGCTGGCCTCCGAGAACGCCTGGCCGGTGCTGGAGTTCCGGCATCCGATCCCGCTGGGCCGCCGTTGGCGGGAGCGGCCCGCCGTCCCGGTGGCCGCGGCTGCTCTGGGGGTCGGTGTGGGCGTGGCCATCGGCATCGCCTGGTACGGCCGGCACCGTCGGACCCGCGCCGGCGCCACCGCCTGACCCGCGCCGCCAGCAGACCCGCGCCGGCGCCGCCGCCTGATCCGCGCCGCCACGCAGCTGGTCAGGCGGCGGCGAGGATGTCGTCGCCGATCGTGGTGAGCTGGTCCGCGCCGACCTCGACGGCCGCCATGTAGTGGCGTAGCCACGAGCGCAGCCCGTCCGGGGTGCCGGTGGCGAAGGCGCCGGCCGAGCCGACGTACTCGGGTTCGCGTTCGGCGTGCCCGAGGTCGACGCCGAGCAGGCCGCGCGGGTCGAGGCCGCTGGCGAGCAGCACCAGCCGGGCGGCGCCGCGCGCCACCACGCCGGACGGTCCGGCGAACGGGCGCAGGTTGAGCAGTTCCCCGTGTACGACGGCGGCCAGCACCAGCGGGGACACCTTCGTCCCGCCGGCCACGAGACCGGCGAGGCCGTCGAGGCGGGCGGCGACCACCGGGTCGGCGACCGGACGACCCAGCTCGGCCTCCGGCACGATGTCGCGGGCGGCGAGGACGTGCAGCCGGGCGAGAGCCTGGCGGGGCGCCTTCGGCCAGAGTTCGCTCAGGCCGGGCAGGGCCCCGGCGACCCGTAGCGCCCCCTGGAGGACCGGCTCGGTGATGGTGCCGGCCCGGACCTCCTCGCGCTCGTGCACGACGCCTTCGAGCGCCGCGCTGGCCACCGCCGACCGGAGGCTGACCTCGGCCGCGACCTGGCCGCCGTTGCGACGCAGGGCGCGGTGCCCGAGCGCCTGGTCGAAGCGTTCGCGGGCCCGGTCGACGGCGGTGGCGATGTCGGCGAGCGCGAGCAGCGGGGCGAGCGGGTCGGTGGTCACCCCGCCACGCTAGCGAGCCGCCCGGGCCGGCCAGCCCACACCCGCCCGGAACGCGAGCCTGACCACCCGACCCAGCCGAGACACACGACTTCGCCGAAGTGGGGGCATAAAGCCGCTCGGATACCCCCACTTCGCCGATTCCGTGTCGATCAAGCGGCGAGCGGCGGGCCGTCGGGCGCGTGGCGGGGGCCGCTCGGCGCGACGGGGTGGGCAGCGGTCGCCGGCCGCCGGACCCGCGACTACCCTCGTGCCCATCGAGACGCAGGTCACCCCGAGGACGAGGAGTCACGGCATGAGCGAGGCATTGGCCAATCTGCTGAACGAGACGCGCCAGTTCCCCCCGCCGGCCGAGCTCGCCGCGCACGCCAACGTCACCGTCGACGCGTACGCCGAGGCGCAGGCCGACCGGCTCGCCTTCTGGGCGAAGCAGGCCGACCGGCTGGCCTGGTCGAAGAAGTGGGACGAGGTGCTCGACTGGTCGAACCCGCCGTTCGCGAAGTGGTTCGTCGGTGGCCAGCTCAACGTGGCGTACAACTGCCTGGACCGGCACGTCGAGGCGGGTCGGGGCGACAAGGTGGCGATCCACTGGGAGGGCGAGCCGGGCGACACGCGGACCATCACGTACGCCGAGCTGCACGCGCTGACCTGCCGCGCGGCGAACGCGCTCACCGACCTGGGCGTCACGGCCGGCGACCGGGTGGCGATCTACCTGCCGATGATCCCGGAGGCGGCGGTGGCGATGCTGGCCTGCGCCCGGATCGGCGCGGCGCACAGCGTGGTCTTCGGCGGATTCTCGGCCGACTCGTTGAGCAACCGCATCCAGGACGCCAGCGCCAAGGTGGTGATCACCGCCGACGGTGGTTACCGGCGGGGCAAGCCGTCGGCGTTGAAGCCGACCGTGGACGAGGCGGTGGCGAGCTGCCCGTCGGTGGAGCACGTGCTGGTCGTCCGGCGTACCGGTGAGGACGTGGCCTGGTCGGAGAAGGACCACTGGTGGCACGAGACGGTCGAGACCGCGTCGGCCGAGCACACGGCGCAGCCGTTCGACGCGGAGCACCCGCTGTTCATCCTCTACACCAGCGGCACGACGGCCCGCCCGAAGGGCATCCTGCACACCACGGGTGGCTACCTGACGCAGGCGTCGTACACGACGCACGCGGTCTTCGACCTGAAGCCGGAGACGGACGTCTACTGGTGCACCGCCGACATCGGCTGGGTCACCGGCCACTCCTACATCGTGTACGGCCCGCTCTCCAACGGCGCCACCCAGGTCATGTACGAGGGCACCCCGGACACCCCGCACAAGGGCCGGTTCTGGGAGATCGTCGACCGGTACAAGGTCAGCATCCTCTACACGGCTCCCACCCTGATCCGGACGATGATGAAGTGGGGCGAGGACATCCCGGCCGGCTTCGACCTGTCGTCGCTGCGGCTGCTGGGCAGTGTCGGCGAGCCGATCAACCCCGAGGCCTGGATGTGGTACCGGCAGCACGTCGGTCGGGGTGAGCTGCCCATCGTGGACACCTGGTGGCAGACCGAGACGGGCGCCATCATGATCTCGCCACTGCCGGGAGTGACGGCCACGAAGCCGGGCTCGGCGATGGCCCCACTGCCCGGCATCGTCGCCGACGTGGTCGACGACCAGGGCCAGTCGGTGCCGAACGGTGGTGGCGGTTACCTGGTGCTACGCGAGCCGTGGCCGTCGATGCTGCGCACCATCTGGGGTGACGACAACCGCTTCATCGAGACGTACTGGTCGCGGTTCGAAGGGATGTACTTCGCCGGCGACGGGGCGAAGAAGGACGACGACGGGCACATCTGGCTGCTCGGCCGCGTCGACGACGTGATGCTGGTGTCCGGGCACAACATCTCGACGACCGAGGTCGAGTCGGCGCTGGTGTCGCACCCGTCGGTGGCCGAGGCAGCGGTGGTCGGCGCGACCGATCCGACCACCGGCCAGGCGATCGTGGCGTTCGCCATCCCGCGCGGCAGCACGGACATCGCCGGCGAGGCGGGTGAGAAGCTCATCACCGACCTGCGCAACCACGTGGCGAAGACGCTCGGCCCGATCGCCAAGCCTCGGCAGATCATGCTGGTGGCCGAGCTGCCGAAGACCCGCTCCGGCAAGATCATGCGCCGGCTGCTGCGGGACGTGGCCGAGAACCGCTCGCTCGGTGACGTCACCACCCTGCAGGACTCCTCGGTGATGGAGCTGATCTCCTCCGGGATGAGTGGCGCGAAGTCCGACGAGGACTGACGACAGGCGTACCCCATCGGTGGGTGATGGTCCGTTCGGACCGTCACCCACCGTCCTCTTTTGTGGACTTGCGACCGCCCCGGGCACCCATCGTCGACAGGTCGGACGGATAACGCCTGCATCACGGTCCTGTTGTTCAGCTGGATTCTCATTTAGTTTCACGATGGTCGGCTGACCTCGACGCGACGCTGCGTGCCCTGGAGTCTGCCGGCTTCCTCCGCCCATGCCCGAGAAACGGAGCGGCATGAACAGAAACTCCCATCAGGGGTCGCGCCGACGACTACTCGTCGCGCTGCCCGTCATCGCCCTCGCGGCCACATCACTGACCGTGAGTGGCAGTGCGGCGGCACAGCCGTCCACCACCCCTCGGGCGGTGATCGGGGCTGACGAGTACTACATGAACTACGCCGAGCCCGAGGTGCAGACTGACACCACCGGCCGTGAGGTCAAGGGCAAGAACGGCATCTACACCCCCGCGGTCGACTCCGCTCGCGCGTTCGACCAGAAGCACGCGCGGGGCAACCCGGTGACCGCGCGCCAGCTCGCGCAGATCGAAGCCAAGTCGATCAAGACGGGCAAGAGCCCGCGGCAGATCAAGCAGTCGCCGACCACGCAGACGGCGAAGCTGCTGACGCTGCTTGTCGAGTTCAACGACAAGGCGAACGACGACTTCACCAACGTGATGGTCCCGAAGACGGTGTTCGAGGACCGGACCTGCGTCCCCGGCACGGTGCAGAACGGGCCGAAGCACAACAAGATCCCGGACCCGTCGCGGCTGCCGCACGAGGACAACAACTCGTTCTGGGTGCCGAACTTCTCGCCGTCGCACTACGACAAGATGCTGTACAGCAAGAAGGGCATCACCGAGCGGGTTCGCAAGGACCTGAAGGGCCCGGACGGCAAGAAGGGTGTCGACATCTCCGGTCGCACCATGCACAACATGTACCTGGAGATGTCCAAGAACGCGTACACGGTCGACGGGCAGGCCAGCCCGTGGATCAGCGTGCCGCACTCCGAGGGCTGGTACGCGGCCAACCGCTGCACCCAGGACGAGGACGGCAACTGGGTTCCCGGCCGGGAGCAGTCGATGAACGGCCACCCGGACAACCCGGCCGGCGCGGGCCGACTGGCGACCGACGCGATCGACGCGCTCGCCGCCAAGGACCCCAACTTCCCGTGGGCCGAGTACGACAAGGAAGACCAGGCCGACCGCGACGGTGACGGCAACCTCTTCGAGCCGGACGGCGTGATCGACCACCTCGTGCTGGTGCACGCCGGCCAGGGCAAGTCGCGCGGCGGTGGCGACCAGGGCGTGTACGCCGTGTGGGCGCACTCCTCCTCGGTTCCGGGTGGCTACACCATCCCGGGCACCGGCCTGAAGGTGTCGAACTACATCGTTCAGCCGGAGGACGCCGGCGTCGGCGTCTTCGCCCACGAGTTCGGCCACGACCTCGGTCTGCCGGACCTCTACGACACGTCCGGCAACGCCGACTCCGACGTGGACTTCTGGGACCTGATGGCCTCCGGTTCGCACTCGGGTGAGGTCTTCCAGGCGCTGCCGACGCACATGGGTATCTGGGACAAGTGGGTGCTCGGCTGGGCCGACCCGCTGACCATCCGTCCCGGCTCCAACCCGCGTGAGGTGAAGCTCGGGCAGACCTCGCGTACGCCGATCGACTCCGAGGACGGCATCAAGGTCGACCTGCCGGACAAGGTGACGGTGCTGGCGACCCCGCACAGCGGCACGAAGATGTGGCACAGCAACAACGACCAGAGCTGGGCCGACGTCAAGCTGAGCCGTTCGGTCGACGTGCCCAACGCCGCGGACGCCAAGTTCTGGATGTGGAACAACTACATCATCGAAGAGGACTGGGACTTCGGCTTCGTCGAGCTGTCGACCGACGGCGGCACGACCTGGACAGAGCAGAAGGTGTACGCCGAGGGTGGCGCGGTGGTCACCACGCCGGACAACTACGGCGACCCGAACGGCCGGATGAACGACTTCGGCGGCAAGAAGTACGGCCTGACCGGCAGCACCGACGGTTGGCGTCACGACTACGTCGACCTGTCGGCGTACGCGGGCAAGACCGTCCAGGTGCGACTGCGCCTGGCCACCGATGAGGCGTTCGAGGAGCGCAACTGGTTCGTCGACGACTTCTCGGTCACCGGCGGCGGCGCGACCACGTGGAGCGACGACGTCGAGGGGGGCGACAACGGCTGGACGACCAGCGGCGGCACCTTCGTCGACACCACCGGCGCGGGCTGGAAGGTCTCCGGCGGCACCGAGGTCCACGCGCAGTACTACCTGGCCGAGTGGCGCAACTTCGACGGCTTCGACAAGGGCCTGAAGTACGCCTACGACACCATCTACTCGCACGAGGCGTGGAAGGTCGACCGGATCTCCTACAACGCCCCGGGCATGCTGGTGTGGTACCGGGACAGCGCGCTCGGCGACGTCAACCACGTCACCGGGCAGATGACCGCGCTGCCCAGCTACGGCGCGAAGGGCGGGCTGCTCATCGTCGACTCGCACTTCGACCCGCTGCGGCGTACCGGCACGGCGGCCGAGAAGGACCCGTCGGTGACGGACAACCTGCCGAGCCGTCCGCAGTCGTCGAACGCGGCCTTCACGCTCCAGAAGACGTACCCCTTCACGGAGTGCCTGGAGGCGGCGGACGAGCCGTACAGCGCGTACTGCACCAAGTTCAAGGCGCAGGCGCCGGTGAAGAGCTTCACCGACGCCAAGGGCTGGTACCCGGGCATCGAGATGCGTGACGGGGCTCCGTACGCGCGGGACAACGACGCCTCCGTCGTGGTGCCGTCGCGCGGCGGTGCGCCGTACACCACCCGGGTGACCAACCCGGACGGCAGCCCGGCACCGGAGTTCTACGGCGTCACGCTGGGCGGCGGCGCGATCGTGCTCGGCACCGGTAACCCGGGCGACGCGGGCGTGCAGAACGGCGTCTCGTTGACGATCCGGAAGACCGCGAAGGACAACTCGTCCGCCACGATCTACGTCACCCCGGCGAAGAAGTGACGGTTTAGCGGGTTCGGCAACTGATGGTGGGGCCGGTGGCGGGAACGCCACCGGCCCCACTGTCGTATCAGCTGATCTTATTGATCGAAATGCATCGCTGCGGACGATGCCGGCTGGTCCGCCCCGGTTCGAGCGCAGATGAAGCGCGGGGGTGTGACGGTGAAAAGCGTTCTCAACAAAATCTTGCAACAAATCGACGCGCACATCTTCCCACCCGTCGCAGCAGTGTCTATGTTCACCATTGGTCCCACTAGTGGGATCGATCTATCACCGGCCCCGACCCCCGTTGGGCCGGTTCCCTCACACCGGAGGTACCACGTGCGCAAAGTCGCAGTGGGTCTGCTCGGGCTTTCACTGACGGCGACGGGGCTGGCGTTCGGACCGTCCGCCAGTGCGGCGCCGCAGCCGAAGTTGCCGGCCGCTCCCTCGGTCGCCGAGCCCGCCCTTGCCGACCACGACCTGCCGAACCCGCTGGAGGACAAGCGGCGTGCGCTGCGCCAGGAGGGCCTCAGCAAGGTCCTGTCCGGCAAGGCCAAGGCCGAGAAGATCAACGGCAGCACGGTCGTCAAGGTCGGCAAGACCCAGTCCGACGGGGCCGCCGCTCGCACCGCCGGGGCGGGTACGGCGCAGACGGAGGACCAGTACGTCGAGCTCGCCCGTCAGCAGACCGACAAGATCTTCGTGATCCTTGCCGAGTTCGGCAACGAGCGGCACCCGAACTACCCGGACAAGAACATCGACCCCGACACCGCGGGGCCGACCAAGTTCGACGGGCCGCTGCACAACCAGATTGCGGCGCCCAACCGGGCGGTGGACAACTCCACCGTCTGGCAGCCGGACTACACCGCCGACCACTACCGGCAGCTCTACTTCGGCACCAACCCCGGTGACGAGTCGCTGAAGCAGTACTACGAGGCCCAGTCCTCGGGTCGCTACAGCGTCGAGGGCGAGGTCACCGACTGGGTCAAGGTCAAGTACAACGAGGCCCGGTACGGGCGCTCCGACGACCCGATCGCGGACGACGACACCGCCAACCCGGCTAACGACCCGGCCGTTTGCGACAGCAATGTCTGCGACAACACCTGGGATCTGGTCCGGGACGCCGCCAACCAGTGGGTCCTCGACCAGAAGGCCGCCGGTCGCACCGACGCGCAGATCGCCGCCGACGTCAAGTCGATGGACCAGTACGACCGGTACGACTACGACGGCGACGGCAACTTCAACGAGCCGGACGGCTACATCGACCACTTCCAGATCGTCCACTCCGGCGGCGACCAGGCCGACGGCGACCCGAACCAGGGTGAGGACGCCATCTGGAGCCACCGCTGGTACGCGTACGCCTCGGACCAGAACAGCACCGGTCCGGGCACCTTCCTCGGTGGTGGCACCCAGATCGGTAACACCGGCGTCTGGATCGGTGACTACACGATCCAGCCGGAGAACGGTGGCCGGAGCGTCTTCTACCACGAGTACGGCCACGACCTCGGTCTGCCGGACGACTACAACGTCATCAACGGTGGCGACAACAACAACGAGCACTGGACCCTGATGGCCCAGAGCCGGCTCGGCGCCAACAACGACGGTGGCATCGGCGAGCGCGGCGGTGACCTCGGCGCGTGGAACAAGCTCCAGCTCGGCTGGCTCGACTACGACACGCTCGGGCCGAACGAGAAGCGCGACGTGGTTCTCGGCCCGCAGGAGTACAACTCGCCAGAGGCGCAGGCCGCCGTGGTCAACCTGCCGCCACGCGAGTACACCTTCTCGAACGGCGCGCCGTTCGAGGGCAGCAAGCAGTTCTTCACCGGCAACGAGGACAACCTCAACAGCACGATGACCCGGACCCTGGACCTCACCGGGAAGTCGTCGGCTGCCCTGACCATGAAGGGCCGCTACAACATCGAGGCCGGGTTCGACTACCTGTTCTTCGAGGCCTCCACCGACGGTGGTAAGACCTGGGCGACCCTGCCCGGCACCGCCAACGGCAAGGCGTTGAAGGAGATCTCTCCCGGGCGCTTCGCCCTGGACGGCTCCAGCGGCGGCAAGTGGGTCGACGTCAACATCCCGATGAACTCCGCGGCGGGCAAGGTCGTGCAGTTCCGGCTGCGCTACCAGACCGACGGCGGCGTGTCCCGGGGCGGTTTCTACGGCGACGCGATCACCGTGACCGCCGACGGTCAGACCGTGTTTACCGACGGCGGCGAGAACGGTGCCAACGGCTGGACCTTCGGCGGGAAGTTCGAGATCGCCGAGGCCACCTACAAGAAGGCGTTCGCGAACTACTACATAGCGGGCACCCGGTCGTACACCTCGTACGACAAGTACCTCAAGACCGGCCCGTACTACTTCGGCTACCAGAACACCCGCCCGGACTACGTGGACCACTACGCGTACCAGGAGGGTCTGCTGATCTCGTACTGGAACCTGCGGTGGTCGGACAACGACACGTTCGCGCACCCGGGTGAGGGTCGGAACCTGATCATCGACGCGCACCCGCGGCCGCTGTACAACCTGACCGGCGCCCCCTGGCGGGCCCGAGTCCAGGTCTACGACGCGCCGTTCAGCCTGAAGAAGGCGGACTCGTTCACGCTGCACATCAACAGCCAGGCCCAGTACGTCCGTGGCCAGGCGGCGCAGCCGCTGTTCGACGACACCCAGCAGTACTGGTACCCGGAGCTGCCGAACCACGGCGTCAAGGTCCCGGCTACCGGCCGGAAGATCCAGGTTCTGTCGCAGGACGGCATCTACACCAACGTCCGCTTCTCCTGATCCTCGGTAACAGGCAACACCCGCACCTCCGCGATGCCCGGGCAGGTCACCTGCCCGGGCATCGCTCTTTCCGGGGAACGCCGACCGGGTGACGCGCGTCGGATCATCCGTGCAACCGCAAACCCGCACCACTTCGATTGGCGCCGCTCTGGCCGCCCTGCTGGCGCTCGCCGGCTGCGCCGAACCGCGACACGAAGGAGCGACCGTGTCCGCCGAGCAGACGCCCTCCGACATCCCCTCGACCGGCGCGCCGAGCGGTCCCGTCGAACCCACGCCGTCGCCCTCCGGCGCGCCGACCGGGCCCGTCGAACCCACGCCGTCGTCGCCGGCCGGCCGTCCGTCGCGCTCGCAGACCCCGCTACCCACCCTGCGCCCACCGACCGGCCCGCCGCGCAGGCCGACCGACGCCCGCCGGGCCAACGCACTCGCCGGGCGGATCACCCGGGGCGGCGACGGGCCCTGCTACGGCCTCGTCACCGACGACGGTCGGCAGTACGCGCTGCACGGCACCGGCAAGGGCACCTTCGCCGTCGGCACGACCGTCCGGGTGACCATCGGCCCGGCCGACCCGGCCGCCGACTGTAGCCCGGGCGTTCCGGCCACCATCGTCGACATCAGCCCGGTCGTCTGACCCTCCCTGCGCGTCACGGACGGGCCGGCGGAACGGTTGCCTGCTGACGGGGTCCTAGGCTGTCAACCATGACCGACCAGCGCGGCGGAGCCGTCGACGAGTCCTGCGTCCTCACCGAAGGGCCGTGGACGCACCGCTTCGTCGGCGCCAACGGCACCCGGTTCCACGTGGTCGAAGCCGGCGCCGGCCCGATGGTGCTCTTCCTGCACGGCTTCCCCGAGCACTGGTGGGCCTGGCACCAGATGCTTCCCGCAGTCGCCGACGCCGGCTTCCGCGCGGTCGCCGTGGACCTGCGCGGCTACGGTGCCAGCGACAAACCACCCCGGGGGTACGACGGCTACACCCTCGCCGCCGACATAGCCGGCCTGATCCGGGCTCTCGGTGAGCGCTCGGCGACGCTCGTCGGCAGCGGCGTCGGCGGCATGGTGGCCTGGACGGTGGCGTCGTTCCACCCTGCCCTGGTCCGCCGGCTGGTGGTCCTGGGAGCACCCCATCCGCTGCGGCTGCGCGCCGCCATCTTCGCCGACCCGCGCGGGCAGTTCGCCGCCTCCACCCCGGCGTTGAAGTTCCAGCTCCCCCGCTACGAACACGTGCTCACCAGGGACGGCGCGGCGGCCGTCGAAGAGATCCTGCGCCGCTGGGCCGGCCCGCGCTGGGCCGCCAGCGCGGACTTCGAGGCGTACGCCGATCGGTGCAGGGAGGCGATGCGCATCCCGCAGGCCGCCTTCTGCGCGTTGGAGGGCTATCGCTGGGCCTTCCGTTCCGCGCTGCGGCTACACGGCTACCGGTTCGTCCGCCTCATGCAGAAGCCGCTGGTCACCCCGACTCTGCAACTGCACGGCGCGGCCGACGTCGCCGCCCTGCCCCGGACCGCTCTGGGCTCCGGTCGGTACGTGGTGGCGCCCTACGAGTGGCGTCTACTCGACGGGGTGGGGCACTTCCCGCACCTGGAGGCCCCCGAGGTGGTGCTCGGCGAGATCCTGCGGTGGGCCAAGTCGTGACCCGTCAGACCCGCTTCTCGCGCAGGTCGCTGACCTCGGCGGCCGGTGCCCAACCCTGGTAGACGCCGAAATCGAAGACCTCCAGCCGCATCGCCTCGGCCACCGGCCAACGGCCACCGGTGTACTCGACGCGCAGCCAGGCATCGTGCTCGCCGAGCACGATGAACGGCTGACCCTTCCAGGTGCAGGTGGTCCGCACGTACGCCAGGTCCTCGATCTCACTCACCGGCAGCACCCGCACGTAGCGGCCCGCGCGGACCTCCTCGAAGCCCTCGCCCGGCTCGGGCTGGTAGAGGCGGATGTCGTCGCCGTCCGGACTGGCCTGGTACTCCCGGCCCTGCCAACGGGCCACGTAGCCGTCGCGCATCACTCCTCCGGAACCCGTCGCCAATTCACCGTGTCCGTGTCGAGCACCGCGACCACCCGCTCGCTGCCGTCCCCGCCGATGCGCCAGAGCTGCGCGCCGTGCGGGAGGCGGGCGCTGTCCACCTTGAACTCGGCCACCACGTCACTGCTCTCGCCCGGGGCGAAGCCGTTGCCCCGGAAGGGCGGACGCTCGATGACCCAGCCCTCCATGGCCCGCATCGCCGGCTCGTTCTGGCCCCCGTACGGAATCCGGTAGAGGCTGGGCCGGTGCGCCGGCCACCGCAGCACGTAGATCTCCTCGGCGTCCCGCTCGAACGGCGAACCGGGATAGTTGAGGCCCAGCGCGCCGTGCAGCTCGGCCGGCGTGGTCAGGTGTGCCAGCTCACCGGCCCGGTGCACGAAACCGGAGACCCGGTCGTACCCCCGCTCCAGGTAGTACGCGAGTTGGCTGGGCGCGACCGCCTTCTGCATGACTGTCGGCCGGGCCGGGTCGACCGCCGCCGGGGCGTATCGGGGACGGGCCGTGGGCTCGGCCTCGGCCGCCGGCTCCACCGGGTCGACCTCCAGATCGTCGCCGAGCCCCACCTCGGCGGCCCAGTTGGCCAACGCGACGATCTGGTCGCCGGGCAATTTCGCACCGACGGGAGTGCCCGGGTTGACGGCGAACGACCAGTCCTCGTCCGGCCAGCGCCGGATCAGCTGGGCGAACTTCACCCGGACGGTGTCGACGGCGCCCTCGACGTGGTCGGCGAGGCGTTCCGGGGACGTGTAGACCACCACGTACGTCTCACCGTCGATCTGGGCGGTACGCCAGACGAAGCCCGGGTCGCCGGGGCGACTGCCCCGCGCCGAGTTCGCCTCGGCCGGCAACAGCACGCGGGCCAGCAGCAGCGTGGAGAGGAACGTGTCGGTGCTCCCGGCCCCGGCAGCGCCGAGCAGGTCCTCCTCGACGGTGTTCGCCGGCTGGAACTGCGGCGACGCCGGCTCGTCGGGCGCCGGAGGCTCGCTGTACACGAACGCGGGTTGCGCGTCGGGGTCGGTGCGCACCGGCTCGGGCTCGTAGCCCGCCGAAGATCGGGACAACCAACTGGCGTCACTGCCCAGGCCGGCGTCACTGCCCAGGCCGGCGTCACTGCCCAGGCCGGCGTCACTGCCCAGGCCGACGTCACTGCCCAGGCCGGCGTCACTGCCCATGACTGGGCCGGCCAGGAGGGGGTCGCTGTCCGGAGTGACGGCGGGCGGATCGAGCAGGCTCGCTCCACTGGTCGCCGCAGCGGGGACAGCGGGGTCGGGCATACCCGGATCGGGCACGGCCGGGTCGGGCACGGCCGGGTCGGGCACGGCCGGGTCGGGCACGGATGGGCTGAACGGTGGCGGGGCGGTGGTGGTCGGGTCGGGCCGCCGCGTCGTGTCGAAGAAGGGGCCGACCTCGGTCGGATCGAGGAGGTCCCGGGATTCGATGATGGTGCCCTCGATGACGATGGGCGTGAAGCCGCGACGCGGCGCGGGCGGACCGGAGACCGGTTCCGCTACCGAGGGCGGCAGCTCCTCCACCGGTTCGAAGCGCCGCCGGTCACCGGGACGGCCACGCGGGATCGCCTGGGTCTCGTCCGCCGAGGGCACCGGCCCCGCAGGGCGGATCGGTGGCGGTTCACCGTTGACCGCACCGGGCACCCGGAACGCGTGGGTGGTTTCCTCGGCCAGCGGGTTGGGCCGACGCGGCGACAGCGGCTGCGTGGCCTCGTCGCCGGCCGAAGGGGCTCGTACCACCCGGGACGCGCCCAGGTCGCCTGCTGGCGGCCAGGGCCCTCGGCTGGCGTCCGGCGCGGGCATCGCGAAGGCCTGGGCGCTGTCGCCGCCCGGCGCGTCGGCGGGCCGCCGGCGCGGAAAGGGCTGGCTGCCCCGCCCGAACCGCGACGGTGGCACGGCCCGGTCGCCCGACCGACCATCGCCCGGGGGCAGGCCCGACTTACGACCGGACGTCGGTTCGAAGAAGGAGCGCCGACCGTCCTGGGTGCTGCCGTCGCCGGCGGCCGGGCCGTCACCGTCGCTGGCCGGTCGGCTCACGGATGGACGGCCCGCGCGGGCGACCGGCTGGTCGGCCGGGGCGGCGTTGGTGCGATCGGCGGCCAGGGGCACGTACCGGGACGGGGCGGTACGGCCCACACCCGGCACGGCACCGGCGCCCGGCTGGGCGCTGCGCGGCGGGTCGGTCAACTGTCGTGGGGCGGCGGCGGGCGTGCCCTGGGCGCCGGAGGACCGGTGCGGCGGGTCAGACGGGCCGGGCGAGCGCGTGGGGGTTGCAGGGGGCGGGCCCACCGGAGGCGTAGTGCCCCTCGGCCCAGGCCGAGCGGATGATGCCGGGTCCGATACCGGCGGTGCGGGCGGCACGAAACCGGCGGCGGGCGGGGCGTCCCGGCCGGTCGTACCCGCTCGGGACCGGGCCAGGGTCTCGGCCCGCTCCAGCCGGGCACGGGCGCCCATGGCGCGGCCCGGCAGCCGGACGTCCCCACGGGAGAGCTGGGACACGAACCAGGACGGCAGATACCCCTCGACGGGCAACCCGGGGTTGACCGCCAGCCACCACTCGTGGTTGGGCCAGCCGAGAGCGAGGTCGGTGAACGGGACACGCCGATTGGTGCCGGCGTGCTCGCCGAGGCAGGCCCGCAACGCCGAGGCGGAGGTGAAGGCCAGCACGTGCGTCCGGCCGCCGGTCGTCCAGGTGCCCCAGCCGGCGGCCTGACCGGGCGGCGCCGGAGTGGAGACGGGCAACAGCAGATCGGTACGGGACAGGAGACGGAAGTAGAGCTCCTGGTCGTTGGCGCGCAGCGCGTCCCGCATCGCCACCTCGGCCTCCGTGGCCGGCTCCCATTCGGTCACGGCCACCTCTCCTCCCGAGAACAGGCCACAGGTATCGCGTACAACCTACAAGGTGGCTTCAAGATCACAATGGCTGGCCGGCGGCGGTCCGCCGGGGCGGCGGCGAGGCGATAACATGCCGTTCCGGAGCCGACACGATACGGAGGCTGTCGATGTCCCGGTCGATTGCGCGCCCGGTCCTGGCCGGTCTGGCGGTCGCGCTGCTGACCGGCGCGACCGGTCCGGCCGTCACCGCCGGCGCCGCGCTCCGAGGAGCCCCGGCCTGCGCGGCCCCACTGGCGCCCGTCCGGCCGGTCCAGGCCACACCCTGGCCCCAGCAGCGGTACGACCCCGCGCGGCTCGCGTCCCTGACCACCGGGGCGGGGGTCACGGTCGCGGTGGTCGACTCCGGAGTCGACCGGGCGCACCCCCAGCTGGCCGGGCGGGTGCTGGCCGGTACCGACCTGCTCGAACCGGGCGGGGACGGCAGCCGGGACTGCGCCGGGCACGGCACCGGTGTGGCGAGCATCATCGCGGCGGCACCGCGGCCCGACGTCGCCTTCCACGGGCTGGCGCCGGCCGCCCGGATCCTGCCGGTACGAGTGAGTGAGCAGCAGGTGGTGCAGGGCCGGGAGTCGGGCCGCACGGTCAGCGCCGGCGAGTTCGCCCGTGCCATCCGTTGGGCGGTCGACCACGACGCCGACGTGGTGAACCTCTCCGTGGTGCTGTACGCCGACGACCCGCAGGTCCGTTCGGCGGTGCGGTACGCCGTCGAGCGGGACGTGGTGCTGGTGGCCGCCGTGGGCAACCTGCACGACAGCGGCGACCCGCGCCCGTTCCCGGCCGCGTACGAGGGGGTGCTCGGGGTGGGTGCGATCGGGGCGGACGGGGCGCGGGCCACCTTTTCCCAGACCGGCCCGTACGTCGATCTGGTCGCCCCGGGCAGCGAGGTGCTGGTCGCCGCACCCGCTCAGGGTCACCAGCGCGTGGAGGGCACCAGTTACGCCGCGCCCTTCGTGGCCGCCACCGCGGCGCTGCTGCGCGCGTACCGGCCCGAGTTGACCGCCGTCGAGGTGATGGAACGGATCCTCGCCACGGCCGATCCGGCTCCCGGCCCGGGACACGGCGGCGGGTACGGCGCCGGCGTGCTGAACCCCTATCGGGCCGTCACCGAGACCGGCGGTGGTCAATCTGGTGGTCCCCGGCCGGTTGCCGCGCTCGCCGACGACCGGGCCGATCCGGCGGCACTCGCCCGACAGGCTCGCCGCGCCTCCGCCCGGAACCGGGCACTGGTGACCGGCGCGGTGATCGGCATGACAGCTGTCGCCGTGGTGGTGCTGGCCCTCGTGCTGCCCCGGGGCGCGCGCCGACGTTGGCGACCGGCCGAGCCGGCCTGACCCGACCCGGTCGCCTCGACGGCCCTCGTCAGAGGGTGGCCGGGACGCCGACGCGGGCATGGTCAGCGCTCCCGGCTCACCGACATCACTGGAACAGCCCGGTGTTCTTCTTTTCCGTGTCGAGATAGTCGGCGGCGGAGTCGTCCACCGCCAACTTGATGGCGCGCAGCATGGCCTGCAGGTCCTGCGAGGCGGACCGCCAGCGCGCCTGGCGCTGCTCGTACGCGACGCGGGCGTCACCGGCCCAGGCCGACACCAACGGCGCGGCGTCGCGTTCGAGTTGGCCGAGCTGCGAGTCGAGGGTGTTCAGCGCCCTCTGAATGTCCGCGCCGGCCTGTTGCAGCGCGGCGAAGTTGACGACGAGCACACCATTGTCCATCGGAACGCCCTCCCGGCAGGTCAGAGCGGCAGCTGGATGCCGCCGCGATTGGTGCCGGCAACCCGGCTGGCCGCCTCGTCGTCCGAGACGTCGTAGTGTCGGCCGGCGGTACGGATCGCCCCGGCGGTCTCCCGCAGGGCCCGGTGCAACGCCGCCTGATCGTCTGCCCACTGCCGCTTGACCTGCTCAAACGATCGCCCACCGGCGCCGCGCCAGGCCTGCTGCAGCACCTCCAACTCGGCCAGCAGGCCGGTCAGCATGGACTGCAACGACTGATCCACCTGCTCGAACTTTCCGGCGGTCTGCCTCATCACCGCCGCTTCTGCCTGGGTCTGGGACACCCGGACGTCACCTCGTCTCCTCGGTCGTGCCTGGCTGTCAGCGCGCCCGCGGTGGGAGCGCACCGCTCGCGATGCCCGGTCGACGAGCTTGGATCGGACGCGGGTCCGCGATGAACTTCGTGGCTGACGGTAGCGGTCCGGTAGCGGTTCTGCTACCCCACCGTCCTCCCCTGTGGACAACCACGGCAGCCATCGGTCGCCTACGATGTGCGGCAGTCCCGTCGCGCCGCGTGACGGGCGACCGGGGGCGGTCGGCCGCCGGGCACGTCCACACTGGTCGAGGAGGCGCGGTGCCGCCGATCACCGCCGGAGACGCGCAACCGGCGAGCCACGCCGCGTGGGGCCCGACCGCCACCTCCCCGACGACCGGGCCGGGCGCCTCCGCCGCCACCTCGACAGGCGCCGCGCCGGGCATCGACACCGGATCGACCACCGCCGACGGCAGCGCGCCGAGCACCCTCGGCCCCGCCGACGACGGCGTGCTCCGTCGACGATCGACCGGGCGCAGGGCCGCTGTCGGTCGGCTCGCCAGGGGGATGCGCGCGGGCCAACTGGTCACCGGACAGGTCGCCGTCGCGGTCGTTCTCGCCGGCCTCGGCCGGGGCACCCCGGTCACGATCGCCGCGCTGCTGGTCGCGGCGCTGCTCGTGGCGGTCGTCTGCGTCCGGGTCCGCGGCCGGTGGCTCTTCGAGTGGCTGGGCACCGCCGCCGGCCACGGGACACGGCGTCGCGGGCTGGGCGAGCGGACCGGCCCGGACGAACTGCTCGGCCTGGTCGCCCCCGGCACCGCGGTCCGCCCGATCGAGTTGTCCAGCGGGCCGGCGGCGGTGCTGGAGGACACCGGCGGGATGGTGGTGCTGCTGGAGCTGGGCGACCCCGGCGATGTGCTCGGCGACACGTCCCGGGCGATCCCCGCGCCGTCCGCGCTGCTGCCGACACCGGGGCCGGAGGTGCCACCGGTGCGGGTCCAACTCCTCCTTACCGGGACGCCGGCACCCGCGCCGGCGGCGGGCGGCACCGTCGGGACCTCGTACCGGCAGCTCACCGACGGACGCCTCATCGGGCGGGAGCGGGCGGTGCTGGCGGTCCGGGTGCTACGGGCGGACGGCTGGACGCAGGAGGCGCTGCGCAGGGCGCTCGCCGGCACGATTCGCCGGATCGTCCGCCGGCTCGGACCGCTGACCGCCCGGCCACTCGGCGTACCCGCGGCGCTGCGTGTCCTGGGCGAGCTGGCCCACCACGACGGCCAACCGGTACGCGAGTCGTGGCCGGCGCTGCGCACCGGCCCTCTGGTCCAGGCCACGTTCCGGCTGGTCCGCTGGCCGCAGGCGGCGGGCGGGCGGCGGCTGGTACCCCGGCTGCTGGCGTTGCCGGCGACCGCGACGACGGTGTCGCTCTGCGTGGGACCGCCACCGGGCGGTGGCACCGACGGGGCCGTGACCGAGCTGACCGTACGCGTGGCCGCCGCCTCGACGGCCGAACTGACCGTGGCAGTCGACGCGCTGCGCCGCCTCGTCGAGGGCGTGGGCGGGGAACTACGGCGGCTTGACGGGGCGCACCTGACCGGACTGGCCGGCACGCTGCCGCTGGCGCTCATCGCCGCCGGGCGACCGGAGGTGACGCTGGACGACTGGGAGTTGACCCTGGGCGAGGCGGGGATGATGGTCGGCACCAACCGGCACGGCGGCGCGGTCACCGTGCGGTTGTTCCGGCCGGAGAGCACGCGGGTGCTGCTGGTGGGCGGGGTACGCGCCGCTCAGCTCGTCGCGTTGCGGGCGATGGCCCTGGGAGCACTGGTGGTGGTGCAGACGGCGCGACCGCGTTCCTGGGAACCGTTCGTGCGGGGCGTGGGCGCGCCGGGCGGCACGATTCCGCTGATCCCGCCGGGTCGGCCGGTCGCCGAGTCGGTCGGCACCGCGCTACGGCCGTTGCTGCTGGTGGTCGACGCCGGCCCGGTGCCGGTCGAGACCGAACCCGGCCCGGCGTGGCGGTCCACCCTGGTCGTGCGAGACGAGCTGACGCCGGCCGACGTGGACACGTTGAGCCGTGCCGACCTGGCGGTGCTGCAACCGCTGCACCCGGCGGAGGCGGCACTGGCCGGCTCGGCGCTGGGCCTGGGCCCATCGGCCGACTGGCTCACCCGGAGCCGGGACGACATGGTGGCGGTGGTGAACCGCCGTGCGCTGCGGTGGGCGCTGCTCTCTCCGACTCCGATCGAGGCTCAGCTGATCGGCCGGCCGGCGCGGGCCTGAGGCGGCCCACACGCGCGGCGGGCTGGACCGTCCTCGGTGGTCACCCGCCGGGTTACGCCGGGAGATCGTCCGTGGCACGATCCCCGCCATGGGTTTTATGAAAGGGTTGTTGATTCGGCTAGCCACCACGGCACTGGCCTTCTGGTTGGCCACGCTGCTCATCCCGGGCATCGAGCTGGAGTCGACCTCGGCCGTCGAGACGGTCACCACGCTGATCCTGGTGGCGGCGATCTTCGGGGTCGTCAACGCGGTGCTCCAGCCGGTCATCAAGACCGTCGGCTGCGGCTTCTACCTACTCACGCTCGGGCTCATCGCGCTGGTGGTGAACGGGCTGCTGTTCCTGCTCACGAGCTGGATCGCCGACCAGGCCGGGCTGCCGTTCTCGGTGGACGGCTTCTGGCCGGCCGCCGTGCTCGGCGCCCTGTTCGTGAGCATCGTGACCTGGATCCTCGGGGCCGTCCTCGACCGGGACTGACCGACCACCACCGTCCCGGACCGCCCGACCCCGAACGGTCGGGCGGTCCGGTGACCAGAGTTCGGGAATTGGCCGGCTGACGCACCCCTCGGGCCGGTTAGCGTCGCCAGCGTGTTCTCACTGACGCGCGCCGACGGCCACCTGCTCAGCACCGATCCGGCCCGGCTCGACCTGGACCGGGTCCACCACTGGCTGTCCACCGACGCGTACTGGGCGCTCGGGCGCGATCGGGAAACCGTCGTGCGAGCGTTCGCGGGGTCGCTGCCCTTCGGCATCTACCGTCCCGGAGACGACCGCCAGGTCGCGGTGGCCCGGGTGGTCACCGACCGTGCCACCTTCGCCTGGCTCTGCGACGTGTACGTGGACCGGACCGCGCGGGGCCTCGGACTGGGCACCTGGCTGGCCGGCGCGGTCCGCGACCACCTGGCCGAGCTGGGCGTACGCAGGATCCTGCTGTCGACAGGCGACGCGCACGACGTGTACGCGCGGGTCGGCTTCACTCCGCTGGACGTACCCCAGCGGTGGATGCAGCTCGACCGGCGGCAGCCGGTGAGCCGGATCACTGGAAAGGAACAAAGCGGAGATTAACCCCTTACGGTGGAGTCGTGACGCCACTCCGCCTGGGCTACCTCTACGGCATCGGCGCGTACCTGCTCTGGGGTTTCTTTCCGCTCTACTTCAAGCTGCTGCGACCCACCGGCCCGCTGGAGATCCTGGCCCACCGGATCGTCTGGTCGGTGCTCTTCGTGGCCCTGCTGCTCGGCGCGCTGCGCAACATCGGCTTCCTACGGGCGCTGCTGCGCCGGCGCGGGGCGGTCGCCGGGATCGTCGCCGCGGCCGCGCTCATCGCCGTCAACTGGGGCACCTACATCTACGGGGTCAGCTCCGACCGGGTGGTCGAGACCGCGCTGGGCTACTTCATCAACCCCCTGGTCGTGGTGCTGCTCGGGGTGACGGTGCTGCGAGAGCGACTGCGGACCGCGCAGTGGGTGGCCCTGGGCGTCGGCGCTGCGGCCGTCGCGGTGCTCGCCGTCGACTATGGCCGGCTGCCCTGGCTGGCCCTGACCTTGGCGTTCAGCTTCGCCGGCTACGGCCTGATCAAGAAGCGGCTCGGGTTGCCCGCCGCCGAAGGGCTCTTCGTCGAGTCGGCGGTGCTGGCACTGCCCGCGCTGGGCTACCTCGCCTGGTTGTCCCGGAACGGCGGGCTGACCTTCGGCCACGTCTCGGCCGGACACACCGCACTGCTGGTGCTTGCCGGCGTGGCCACCGCGATCCCGCTCCTACTCTTCGCCGGGGCCGCCAACCGACTGCCGCTGACCGGCCTCGGCATGATCCAGTACCTGGCGCCGATCCTCCAGCTCGCCTGCGGCGTACTGATCTTCCACGAGCCCATGCCACCGGCCCGGATCGCCGGCTTCGCGCTGGTCTGGCTGGCCCTGGTCGTCTTCACCGCCGACGCCATCCGCCAGGCCCGCCGGTCCCGCAGCACTTCCCGCCTCCCCACACCAGTCCCAACCCCCTAGACCCACCCGCGCACTCCAGCGCCCTCGCCCTACCCCAGCCCAACCCAGCCCAGCCCAGCCCAACCCAGCCCAGCCCAGCCCGGCCCGGCGATCTTGCAGTTTCTGTCGCCGGTTTGTCGGCATGTACCCCGGTATGACGCAACAGAAAGTGCAAGATCGCGCGGAAGGGGGGCGCGCGGGGCGGGGCGGGGGTGCGGGGTTAGGGGACCGCGTAGGTGAGCAGGGGGGTGCCGTCGGCTCGTTGGAGTTCCACGCTGACCAGTTCCGCGTCGGTGAAGCGGGTGACGCCGGTGAACACCAGGTCGTCGCCGGGCGCGGCGAGCCACGAGCCGATCTGCTCGCTGGTGCCGTTCGGGCCCCGCGCCACCAGGCGGAACGGGTACGCCTTGCCGTAGCTCGTGCGCGCGTCGTACCCGCAGTGCATGGTCACCTCGGTGCCCCACTTGCTGCCGGTCAACCCGATCTCGGCGTGCACCGGACCGGCGAGTGCCACCGGCCGCATGGTGACCATCGAGATCTGCGGGGCGGGCCGGGGCGTGCCCTGCGCGCCCGAGGTGCCCGGTGGGGCGGCCGGCCGGGGCAGCAGCGCTGCCGTGCCGACGCCGACCACCAGGGCCAGCGCGGCGGCGACCAGCGTCGTCAGGGCGTACCGCCGACGGGACGTGGCGCGCTCGCGGCGCCGGCGCGCCCGGGCCTCCTCGATCAGCGCGGGCGCCCGGGGCGGGGACGGTGGTGGCAGGAACTGTTCCAGACCGGCCGGGTCCAAGCGGCCGAGCAGTCCCGGCAGGACGGCGATCTCGGCGACGGCGTCCCGGCAGGAGGCGCAGCCGGTGAGGTGCCGCTCGTAGGCCGCCCGTTCGGCGGGGGCCAGGGCGCCCAGGACGTACGCGCCGTCGTCGTGCGCGAACTCGCACCGGGTCATCCCGTCACCCCCATCTCGGCCAGGACCAACCGTAGTGAGCGCAGCGCGTAGTGGGTGCGTGACTTGACGGTGCCCGGTGGCACGCCCAACCGCGACGCCGCCTCCGCGACCGACCTCCCCTGGTAGAAGCACTCCACCAGCACCTCACGATGGGTCGGGCTGAGCCGGTTCAACGCCTCGGCGACGGTCCACGCCTCCACGGCGCGCTCGGCCTCGTCGACGACGTCGGGCGGCTCGGGAATCTCGTCCGTGAACACCTCGCCGACCCGGGTCGAGCGTCGCCGCCAGGCGTCGATGGCCAGGTTGCGGGCGGTGGTGAAGAGCCAGGCCCGCACGGAGCCGCGTCGCGGGTCGAGGGACTCGGGGTGTCGCCAGGCCCTCAGCAGCGTCTCCTGCACCAGGTCCTCGGCCCGCTGCCGGTCACCGTTGACGAGCCGCAGGGCGTGGGCGTACAGCGCCTCCGCGTGCTCGTCGTGCAGCGCCCGCAGCAGTTGGGCGTCATGGTCGCTGATGGCGGTCTCCTCACTCCCGGCGCGTGTCCGGCGGTGCGTCCGCTCGGGAATACGTGCGGTTACGTCGAACGGTTCAGCCCGAGGTCAGACCGCTGGTGGTCGTGCAGGTGTTCACGACTGGTTCACACTGCGGCCGACGACCGCTCACCGCGTCCTCCTAGCGTCCGGCTGGTACGCCGCCTGTCGTGCCACCGACTTATCTGGAGGCCTCTGAAATGAGCGACCGTCCCCGGCTGCTCCCTCTGTTGACCGGCAACCGCCACGGCACCCGTGACGCCATGACCTGCCTGTACCGCTGCGGCAACGCCTGTGACCACCCGGTACCGAACACGTCCGAAAACGCGTACTTCGGTGACGTGGTGGACGCGGAGGTCTCCCGGCGCGGCGTGGTCCGGGCCGGCGCGGTCGGTGCCCTGGTGCTCGGCTTCGGTGGCGCGGTGGCTGGCGCGCTGGCCGGCGCGGCGCCCGCCGTCGCGGCCCCCACCACCCCGGACGTGCCGGAGAGTTTCGGCTTCGGCCGTCCCACCACGGGAGTCGGCAGCGGCGCGTTGACCTTCAAGCCGATCCCGCCGAACAAGCTGGACACCCTGGTCGTCCCGAACGGCTACGACCACGCCGTGGTGATCAAGTGGGGTGACCCGGTGCTGCCGGGTGCGCCGGCGTTCGACCTGCACCACCAGAGCGCCGCCGCGCAGTCGAAGCAGTTCGGCTACAACAACGACTTCGTGGGCGTGCTGCCGCTGGACAAGCAGGGCAGGCGGGCGCTGCTCGTGGTCAACCACGAGTACACCAACGAGGACCTCATGTTCCCGGGCTTCCCCGGCCTGGACGGGCTCTCCGTGGAGCAGCTGCGCACCGCCATGGCCGCGCACGGCATGTCCGTGGTGGAGTTGGAGCGGGTCGGTGGCACCGGCCAGTGGAAGCCCGTGGGCACCGGACGTCGCCCGTACAACCGGCGGGTCACCGCGCTGAGCACCAAGTTCGACCTGACCGGCCCGGCCGCCGGATCCGCCTGGCTGAAGACCGCCGCCGACCCCAGGGGACGTACGGTCGTCGGCACGCTGAACAACTGCTCCGGTGGCGTCACCCCGTGGGGGACCGTGCTCTCCGGCGAGGAAAACTTCAACCAGTACTTCGTCGGCGCGGACGCGGCACCGGCCGAGCTGAAGGCGAAGCTGGACCGGTACGGCATCAGCACCGCCAGCCGCTATCCCAGCGGCAGCCGCAAGTGGGAACGCGCCGACGAGCGCTTCGACCTGGCCAGGCACCCCAACGAGGCGCACCGGTTCGGGTGGGTCGTCGAGATCGACCCGTTCGACCCGGAGAGCCGGCCGCGTAAGCACACCGCGATGGGCCGCTTCAAGCACGAGGGCGCGAACGTCATCGTCGCCAGGGACGGGCACGTGGTCGCGTACATGGGCGACGACGAGCGGTTCGACTACCTGTACAAGTTCGTCTCGGACAAGAAGTTCCTCAAGGGCAACTCCTGGGCCGCCCGTAAGCACAACCTCACCCTGCTGGAGTCCGGCACGCTCTACGTGGCGAAGCTCGACCAGACCAGCGCGGGCGAGATCGACGGCTCGGGCAACCTTCCCGCCGACGGCGCGTTCAACGGTCGGGGTCGCTGGATCAAGCTGGTCAGCGGCAACCGCTCGTTCGTGGACGGGATGACCGCCGCGGACGTGCTCACGTTCACCCGGCTCGCCGGCGACAAGGTCGGCGCGACCAAGATGGACCGTCCCGAGGACGTCGAGCCGAGCCTGCTCACCGGCAAGGTGTACGTGGCGTTGACCAACAACACCGACCGCGGCAAGGCCGGCAAGGCCGCGGCGGACGAGGCCAACCCGCGCGACGCCAACAAGCACGGGCAGATCCTCGAACTGGTCGAGGACCGCAACGACAACACGGCGGAGACCTTTGCCTGGTCGCTGCCGATCGTCTGCGGCGACCCGACCGACCCGTCGACCTTCTTCTCCGGGTACGACCGGACCAAGGTCTCCCCGATCTCGTGCCCGGACAACGTCGCCTTCGACGCCACCGGCAACCTGTGGATCTCCACCGACGGCAACGCGCTGGGCAGCAACGACGGCCTCTTCGCCACCGCCGTCGAGGGTCCGGAGAAGGGCCACCTCAAGCAGTTCCTGACCGTGCCGCTCGGCGCGGAGACCTGCGGCCCGTTCATCACCGGCGACAACCGCTCGGTGTTCGTCGCGGTGCAGCACCCGGGTGAGATCACCGGGGCCTCGGTGGAGAACCCGGCCTCGAACTGGCCGGACGGCGACTACGCCAAGCCGGGCGTGGTGGTCACCTGGCGACTCGACGGCGGCCCGGTGGGCAGCTGACGTTGCCCCCGCCGCCGGCAGGCCGCTGACGTTGCCCTGGCGGTTCGGCGCTGGACCGCCTCCAGAGGCCCTCTCCCAGCCCGGGAGAGGGCCTCTGGCGCGCCGGGTGGGTCAGTTGTCGGCGGCGATGCCGTCGGCGACCGTACGGGCGACGGTGAGCAGCTTGGCGCGTACGACACGAGCCGAGGTCATCATCTCGCTCGCCGGCAGGGCGCAGGCCAGCACGACCCGACGTTCCATGTCCTTGTCGGGCGCGACGAGCACCGCCGCACAGGCCACGCCCTGGCGGAACTGTCCCAACTCCAACTGCATCCCCCGGCGGTCGCCGGCGGCCAGGTCGGCCTCGAACGCCTCGGTGGTGGTCAGCGTGGAACTGGTGAACGGCCGCATGCCGTACTCGCGCAGATAGCGGAAACGCTGCTCGGTGGTCAGGGTGGCGAGCAGGGACTTGCCGAGAGCCGTCGCGTGCGCGCCCTCGTCGAAGCCGGGCACGAGGTCTTCCAGATAGGGCGACCGGTTCCCCTCGGCCACCGCCGTGATGGCGACCTGCCCGCCGACGAAGCGGCCCAGGAAATGGCTGTAGCCGGTGTCCACGGAGGCCCGTCGCAACGTCTCACCGACCACCGGCGGCCCCCGGAACGCGGTCACCAACTCGCGGTAACGGTCGGCCACCTCAAGGCCCACGATGTACGTGCCGTCCTCGCGACGGATCACGTAACCCTCGTACGCGAGTGTGCGGACGAGGTGGTAGGTGGTGGCCACGGTCAGCTCACACCGTCGGGCGATCTGCTTGACGGTCAGGCCCTTGGGGGCGCGACCGACCGACTCGAGCACCCGCAGTGCTCGGGACACGCTGCGGATCAGGTCCGAGGGTTCTGCCAAGGGGTCGCGCACAACCACCTCCGCCGCCGGGGACTTACACCATATGAAAAACAGGCCGAGTGCGAAATGCCTGTTCGGGTCGAGGATGCCAGATCACCATCCACTCCTCGTACACCAGCGGTCACCAGGAGTTGCCCGAGAGTGACTCGCGTAGGTTTGCCGCACGATGACCGACACCGCCCTCATCCCCGCCCCCGACCGCGCCGGTGCCCGCCCGATCCGGGCCAGCGCCGGTGCCGTCGCCACCACCGTGGCCTGCGTCCTGCCCGTCTTCCTGCTCGGCGGCCTCGCCGTCCAGATGGGGACGGACCTCGGCTTCTCCCCCGCCGGGCTGGGCCTGGCCGTCTCCGTCTACTTCGGCGTGAGCGCGCTGGCCTCGGTGCCGTCGGGTCGGCTCGTCGAGCGGTTCGGGCCGGCCGTCGTGGCCCGTACCGGCATCGTGCTGGCCTCCGGGTCGATGCTGGCCGTGGCAACCCTCGCCCGCTCGTACCCGGTGCTGCTCGCCCTGCTGGCACTCAGCGCCGCCGCGAACGCCCTCGGCCAACTGGCCAGCAACGCCGCGCTGGCCGAGCACGTGCCGCCGCGCAGGCAGGGGCTGTCGTTCGGCGTCAAGCAGGCGGCGATCCCGGTCTCCACCCTGCTGGCCGGCGCGGCGGTGCCCACCATCGCGCTCACCGCCGGGTGGCGCTGGGCGTTCGTGGTCGCGGCCGTGGCGGCGCTGACAACGCTGCCGGCCGTACCCCGGCAGGTGCCCGGTCGCACGCGTCGGGCCGACACGACCCGCGCGGGCCGGGCCACGACGGCCCTGGTGGTGGTCGGCGCGGCGGCGACATTGGCGGCGGGCGCGGCCAACGCGCTGGGCACCTTCCTGGTGGACTCGGCCGCCGCCCGAGGTCTCTCACCGGGTCTCGCGGGCCTCACTTTGACCCTGGGCAGCGCGGTCTGCGTCGCCGCCCGGGTGGGGGCCGGCGGTCTCGCCGACCGGCGCGCCAACGGTCACGTCGCGCTCATCGCGGCGATGCTGGTGATCGGGGCGGTCGGGCTGGGCCTGCTCGCGGTGACCGGCCCGGTGCCGCTGGTGGCGGGCGTGGTACTCGGGTTCGGTCTGGGCTGGGCATGGCCCGGCCTCATGAACTTCGCGGTGGTCCGGCTGCACCCGCAGGCCCCGGCCGCCGCCACGTCGATCACGCAGACCGGGGTGTACGCGGGCGGCTGCCTCGGTCCGCTGAGCCTCGGCCCGCTCGCCGCCCACCTCGGCTATCCGGCGATGTGGGCCACGGCGTCAGTGGCGATGCTGCTGGCCGCAGCCCTGATGCTGGCCGGCAGCCGCCTCCTGCAAACCCACCCCTGACCCTGACCCCGGCCCCGCCCGACCCCGGCCCCGCCCGACCCCGGCCCCGCCCGACCCCGGCCCCGGCCGCGCCTGACCCCGGCCCCGACCCCGACCCGGTGATCATGAAGTTATTGCTCGATTACACGGCGTGTCGAGGCAACAACTTCATGATCAACGCCGCTGGGGGGCCGGCGCCGCTGGGGGGCCGGCGCCGCCGGGGGGCGCGCTGGAGGGGGGTGGTGGGTGGTGGTGGTCAGCTTGTGCGGTCGGCGATGTAGTCGCAGAGCGACTCCAGGGCCTGGCGTGACGGGCTTGCCGGGAGCGGGGCCAGGCAGGCGCGGGCGTCCTCGGCGTAGCTGCGCACGGTCTCCCGGGCACGCTTGAGCGCCGGGCTCTCCCGCAGCAGCCCCAGGGCCTCGGCGTGCAGCGCGTCGTCGGTCAACGGACCCGTCGCCAGGATCTCCCGCAGCCGCACCGAGGAGGCGTCGGAGTCGTCAGCCGCCCGGGCGTAGAGCACCGGCAGCGTCGGGACGCCCTCGCGCAGGTCCGTGCCGGGCGTCTTGCCCGACTGCACCGACTCGGACGCGATGTCCAGCAGGTCGTCGGAGAGCTGGAAGGCGACGCCGATCGTCTCGCCGTAGCCGGCGAGGGCCTCGACGTACTCCGCCGGGGCGCCGGCGAACATGCCGCCGAAACGGGCCGACGTGGCGATCAGGGAACCGGTCTTCTCGGCGATCACGTTCAGGTAGTGGGCGACCGGGTCGTCATCGGCACGCGGCCCCACCGTCTCGGCGATCTGACCGTGGACCAGCCGGGCGAAGGTGCGCGCCTGCAACCGCACGGCCTCCGGGCCCAGGTCGGCCGCGATGTCGGCGGCGCGGGCGAAGAGGTAGTCGCCGACCAGGATGGCGACCGAGTTGGTCCAGCGCGAGTTGGCGCTCGGCGCGCCTCGCCGTACGGCGGCCTCGTCCATCACGTCGTCGTGGTAGAGCGTGGCCAGGTGCGTGAGCTCCATCACCACGGCGGCCGGTACCACCTGCGCGCCCGTGGGATCACCGAACTGGGCGCCGAGCGCCACCAGCAGCGGCCGGAACCGCTTGCCGCCGGCGTCGAGGAGGTGCCGGGCCGCCTCGGAGACGAACGGGTCGGCGCTGGCCACACTGGCACCCAGCTCGACCTCGACCGCTTCCAGCAGGCCCAGCACGGATGCCTCGACGCGGGGATCGGCGAGATGAAGGCCGAGCGCGCCGAACTGACTCATGCTCGCCCGGCCCCGGCGACCGCCGGAACCGGTGGCACCTGAACGCTCGCCAGCCGGAATCACCACACCATCAACCATGCCACACCCGTTCTACCTGCTCCGGGTCGGGGATACGCAGCGAGGGCCGGCGCGCCGTCGCGCGCCGACCCCCGGTGGTCGAGCCATGTGTCACCGCACGAATTCGGCGGCTCCGTTGGCCAGGTCGAGCAGCGGCGCCGGGGCGACACCCAGCGCCAGGGTGGCCAGCACGCCGATCATCAGCGCGGCGGAGGTGAGCCCACCCGGCACGGTGACGGTCGGCGTGGACTCGCCCGGCTCGGACAGCCACATCATCACCACGACCCGCAGGTACGGGAAGGCCAGCACCATGCTGGTCAGCACACCCGCGATGACGAGCCAGGCCTGACCACCCTCCAGCGCCGGCCCGAAGACCGCGAACTTGCTGGTGAACCCGCTGGTCAGCGGGATACCGGCGAACGCCAGCAGGATGAACGTGAACAGCCCGGCGTAGAACGGCGAACGGCGACCCAGCCCGGCCCAGCGGGACAGGTGGGTGGCCTCACCGTCGGCGTCACGCACCAGGGTCACCACGGCGAACGCGGCCAGCACCGAGAAGCCGTACGCGACGAGGTAGAACATCGTGCCCGACAGCCCGTCCTTGCTCGGGGCCAGCACGCCGACCAGCAGGTAGCCGGCGTTCGCGATCGACGAGTACGCCAGGAGCCGCTTGATGTCGGTCTGGGTGACCGCGAGCACCGCGCCGACCAGCATCGTCAGCACCGCCACCGCGCCCAGCACCGGCGTGAAGTCCCAGCCGCCACCCTCGAACGCGACGTGGAAGACCCGCAGCAACGCGCCGAACGCGGCGACCTTGGTGCAGGCGGCCATGAAACCGGTGATCGGGGTCGGCGCGCCCTGGTAGACGTCCGGCGTCCACACGTGGAACGGGGCCGCCGCGGCCTTGAAGAGCAGACCGATGGCGAGCAGCGCCATGCCGGCGAAGAGCAGGACCGGGCTGGCCGGCGACTCGCTCACCGCCGCGTTGACCGTGGCGAAGTCGACCCCGGCCGAACGGCCCGGAACGCCGGCGGTGAACCCGTAGATCAGGGCAACCCCGAACAGGAAGAACGCCGAGGCGTACGCGCCGAGCAGGAAGTACTTCATCGCCGCCTCCTGGCTCAGCAGACGCCGGCGGCGAGCCAGCGCGCAGAGCAGGTACAGCGGCAGGGAGAAGACCTCCAGCGCGATGAACATGGTCAGCAGGTCGTTCGCCGCCACGAAGATCAGCATGCCGCCGATGGCGAACGTGACGAGCGGGTACACCTCGGTGAGCCCGTTGCGTCCCTCGGCCTGCTTCCGGTCGTCGGCCGACTCCGCGGTCACGGCGGCCTGGGCGACGAACGCACCGCCCCGTTCGACGGTGCGATCGCCGATCAGGAGCAGCGCCATGGCGGCCAGCACCAGGATCGCACCCTGGAGGAACAGCGTCGGTCCGTCCACGGCGATGGCCTGACCGGCCGTGATGAGCCGGTCGTCGGCGTTGAACACGACCATGGTCAGCGCGGCGAGCACGGCCAGCAGGGACAGCGTCAGCTGCACCAGGTGCCGCGAACGCCGGGGAACGAATGCCTCGACCAGCACACCGAGCAACGCGGTGCCCAGCATGATCATGATCGGGGCGAGCGCCGCGTAGTCGAGCGACGGCAGTTTCAACTCGGTCACTGTGCCGACCTTTCGTTCGCGACTGCGGGGCTCCGCTGCGCTGCACTCCTCGCGCTCACCGATGCCGACCTTTCGTTCGCGACTGCGCCAGCCTTGCCCCGCGACTGCGGGGCTCGCTTCGCTCTCTCCTCGTGCGGGCGACTGGGGCTCCGCTGCGCTGCACTCCTCGCGCTCACCGGCCTGCCTCCTGGACGGTGCCGCCCACGGACGGCGGGGGGTCGGACCTGCCGATGTCGTCCATGGTCGCCTGGACAGCCGGGTTGATCACGTCAGTGACCGGCTTGGGATAGAAGCCGAGCAGCACGATCAACGCGATCAGCGGGGCGACCACGACCTTCTCGCGCAGGTTGAGGTCCCTGCGCATCCCGTCGACCTCGGTCAGCGTCGGGTTGAGCGTGCCCTGCGTGGTGCGCTGCACCATCCACAGGACGTACGCGGCGGCCAGGATGATGCCGAGCGTGGCGATGACCGCCACCGGCTTGTTGACCGTGAAGGTGCCGATCAACACCAGGAACTCGGAGATGAACGGCGCGGTCCCGGGCAGCGCGAGCGAGGCGAGACCGGCGAAGAACAGCACCCCGGCGAGCACCGGGACCAGCTTGCCGGCCCCACCGAAGTCACTGATCAACGCCGAGCCGCGCCGGGCGACCAGCATGCCCACCACGAGGAAGAGCAGGCCGGTGGCCAGACCGTGGTTGAGCATGTAGAGCACCGCGCCGGTGCCGGCCTGGGTGGTGAACGCGAAGATGCCCACCCCGATGAAGCCGAAGTGCGCGATCGAGGTGTACGACACCAGCCGCTTGAGATCGTTCTGACCGACCGCCAGCAGCGCCGCGTAGATGATGCCGATCACGCCGAGCGCCAGCGCCCAGGGCGCGAACCACTTCGACGCCTCGGGGAACAGCGGCAGGCAGTAGCGCAGGATGCCGAACGTGCCGACCTTGTCGAGCACGCCGACCAGCAGGGCCGCAGCGCCCGCCGGGGCGGCGCCACCGGCGTCGGGCAGCCAGGTGTGGAACGGGAAGAACGGGGCCTTGATGGCGAACGCGAGGAAGAAGCCGAGGAACAGCCACCGCTCGGTTCCGGTGCTGATGTCCACCTGCGACAGCGCCTGCCAGTCGAAGGTCTTGCCGCCGACCACCCAGAGGCCGATCACCGCGGCCAGCATGAACAGGCCGCCGACCAGCGAGTAGAGGAAGAACTTCACCGCCGCGTACTGCCGCTGGTGGCCGCCGTAGCTGCCGATCAGGAAGTACATCGGCACCAGCATGACCTCGAAGAACACGTAGAACAGGAAGACGTCGGCGGCGGCGAAGACGCCGATCATCGTGCTCTCGAGGATCAGCAGCAGCGCGAAGTAGACCGGGATGGACCGCTTGGAGGACTCCGCGTCGTGCCAGGACGCCAGGATCACCAGCGGCACCAGGACCGCGATCAGCATGAGCATCACCAGCGCGATGCCGTCGGCCGCGAAGGTGAAGCTGACGCCCCAGTTCGGAATCCAGGTGTACGACTCCCGGAACTGGAACCGGTCACCGCCGGCGTTGAAGCTGACCCACATCACCACCGAGAGCACCAGCACCAGCAGCGACCAGGCGAACGCCACCTGCTTGGCCAGCTCCGGGTTGCGGCGCGGCAGGAAGGCCACCACCAGAGCGCCCACCAGTGGCGCCACGGTGAGCACCGAGAGGAACGGGAAGTTGGACATTATGCGGCCTTACCTCCGTCGTGGATGCGTGGTCCGCCGGCGGGGGCGGGCGCATTGAGGTCGATCACGCCAACCACCCCGCCTGCACCGCGAGGAACGCCGCCATCACCAGCAGCGCGCCGGCCAGGATCGAGGTGGCGTACGAGCGGACGAAGCCGGTCTGCATCCGCCGGAGTCGACCCGAACCACCGCCGACGGCGGCGGCGAGCCCGTTGACCAGCCCGTCGATGCCCCGGTTGTCGAGGAAGACCAGCGCCCGGGTGAGGAAGATGCCCGGCTTCTCGAAGACCGCCTCGTTGACGGCGTCGGTGTAGAGGTTGCGACGGGCGGCGGTGACCAGGATCCCGGCCGGCTGCGGCGCGGTGGCCGTGCCGGCCCGGAACAGGAACCAGGCCAGGCCGGCACCGAGCACGGTGACCAGCAGGGACAGCGTGGTGATCACGAGGTGCGAGAGGACCGGCTCGTGCTCCGCGTGCTCGCCGCCCAGACCGGCGGTGGACGTCAGCCAGTCCGGCACGGAGGTGGAGAGCAGGAAGCCGGCGCCGACCGAGCCGATCGCCAGCAGGATCAGCGGGATGGTCATCAGCTTCGGCGACTCGTGCGGGTGCTCGATGTCCTCGGTCCACCGCTTCGGGCCGTGGAAGGTGAGCACGAACAGCCGCGTCATGTAGAACGCGGTCAGGCCCGCACCGAGCAGTGCGGCACCGCCGTAGAGCCAGGCGGTCCAGTCCTCCCGCTCGAAGGCGGCCACGATGATCGGCTCCTTGGAGAAGAAGCCGGAGAACGGGAACATGCCGATGATGGCCAGCCAGCCCATCATGAACGTCAACCAGGTGACCTTCATGTACGACGACAGCCCACCGAAGCGGCGGATGTCCACCTGGTCCCTCATGCCGTGCATCACCGAGCCGGCGCCCAGGAACATGTTGGCCTTGAAGAAGCCGTGCGCCAGAAGGTGCACGATGGCCAGCGCGTACGCCCCACCGCCGAGGCCGACGCCGAGGAACATGTAGCCGATCTGGCTCACCGTCGACCAGGCGAGCACCCGCTTGATGTCGTCCTTCGCCGCGCCGATGATGCAGCCCATCAGCAGGGTGAGCGCACCGACGCTGACCACCACGAGCTGGAGCGTCGAGTTCGCGGAGAAGATCGGGTTGGACCGGGCGATGAGGTAGACACCGGCGGTGACCATGGTGGCGGCGTGGATGAGCGCCGACACCGGGGTGGGGCCCTCCATCGCGTCGGGCAGCCACGCCTGCAGCGGGAACTGGCCGGACTTGCCGGCCGCGCCGAGCAGCAGCAGAAGGCCGAGGACCAGCACCGTGGTGCCGCTCAACGAGCCGACGCCGTTGAAGACCTCGTCGTACTGGGTGGTGCCGAGGGTCGCGAACATGATGAAGATGCCGATGGCGAGGCCGGTGTCACCGACCCGGTTCATCAGGAACGCCTTCTTGCCGGCCGTGGCGGCGCTCGGCCGCCCGTACCAGAAGGAGATCAGCAGGTACGACGCCAGACCGACGCCCTCCCAGCCGAAGTACAGCATCACGTAGTTGTTGCCGAGCACCAGCAGCAGCATGGCCGCGACGAACAGGTTGAAGTACGCGAAGAAGCGGCGGCGGCCCGAGTCGTGCGCCATGTACTCGACGGCGTACAGGTGGATCAGGAAGCCGACGCCGGTGATCAGGAGCACGAAGACGGCGGCCAGCGGGTCGAACAGCAGACCGAAGTCGACCCGCAGGTCACCGACGGCGATGAAGTCCCACAGGCTCAGCTCGACGGACTTGTTCTCCAGACCCCGCAGCTGGAAGAAGGACGCCAGCCCGAGCACGAACGCGGCACCGATGGCCGCAACGCCCAGCCAGTGCCCCCAGCGGTCGGCCCGCCGGCCGAGCAGCAGCAGGACGGCCGCGCTGACCAGCGGGATCGCCACCAGCAGCCAGACGCTGCCGAGCAAGCCCGTGGCCTCTGCGTACTGCACAGTCTCTTCCACTAGCTTGCCCCTTAGTACTTGAGCAGGTTGGCGTCGTCGACACTCGCCGAGCGTCGCGTCCGGAAGATGGACATGATGATCGCGAGGCCGACCACGACCTCGGCGGCGGCCACCACCATCACGAAGAACGCCATGATCTGGCCGTTGAGGTCACCGTTGATCCGGCTGAAGGTGACAAGCGTCAGGTTGGCCGCGTTGAGCATCAGCTCGACACACATGAACAGCACGATCGCGTTGCGCCGGACGAGCACCCCGGCGGCGCCGATGGTGAACAGCACCGCGGCGAGCACCAGGTAGTAGTCGGGCGTCATGAGTCCGTACCTTTCAGAGTGGTCTCCTGCGCGGTCAGCTCACGCACCGGCAGGATGGCCGGCGTGCTCCGCTCGGTGAGCCGCCCGTCCGGCAGCCGGGCCGGGGTGGCCACCGAGGAGGAGGTCGCGAAGACACCGGGGCCGGGCTTGGGGCCCGGGTAGTTGCCCGGTGCGAAGCGGGCCCGCATGGTCGCCGGCTGGTCCATCTTGTCCTGCTTGCGACGCTCGATGTGCGCGAGCACCATGGCGCCGACCGCCGCGGTGATCAGCAGCGCCGAGGTCAGCTCGAACGCGAAGACGTACTTCGTGAAGAGCAGTCGGGCGATGCCCTGCACGTTGCCCTCCGCGTTGGCCTGGTCCAGGCCGACTGCGGTGGTGCCCTCGACGGCCCGGTAGAGGGCGCCGCCGACGAGGCCGGCGAAGCCCAGCCCCAGGACGATCGCGGCGACCCGCTGGCCGCGCAGCGTCTCGATCAGCGAGTCGGAGGCATCCCGCCCGACCAGCATCAGCACGAACAGGAAGAGCATCATGATCGCGCCGGTGTAGACGATGATCTGCACCATGCCGATGAACGGCCCGGCCTGGAGCACGTAGAAGACGCCCAGGCAGAGCATGGTCAGCACCAGCCAGAGCGCCGAGTGCACCGCGTTGCGGGCCGCCACCATCCCGATCGCGCCGATCAGCGCGAGCGGCGCGAGGATCCAGAAGGTGACCTGCTCGCCGCCGGACACCTCACCGGCCGCGGCCAGCACGTCAGACGTGGTCATGCTCCCTCTCCCTTGCCGGCCGCCGCGCGCTGGGCGGCCTGCTCGGCACCCGGGAACGTCACGCCGGGGTGCTCCTCGACCTGGTAGCGGCCGGGGCCCATCGGGGACGTCTCGGCACCGGCGGAGGTGCCCGGGTTGTCCAGCGCGCCGACGTAGTAGTCCTTCTCGCTGTCACCCAGCCGCATCGGGTGCGGCGGCTGCTCCATGCCCTCCAACAGCGGGGCGAGCAACTGCTCCTTGGTGAAGATCAGGTCCTGCCGGTTGTCCCGGGCCAGCTCGTACTCGTTGCTCATGGTCAGCGAACGGGTCGGGCAGGCCTCGATGCACAGTCCGCAGAAGATGCACCGCGCGTAGTTGATCTGGTAGGTGCTGGCGTACCGCTCACCCGGCGAGAAGCGCTGCTCGTCGGTGTTGTCGCCGCCCTCGACGTAGATCGCGTCCGCCGGGCAGGCCCACGCGCACAGCTCGCAGCCGATGCACTTCTCCAGGCCGTCCGGGTGCCGGTTGAGGATGTGCCGCCCGTGGTAGCGCGGCGCCGACACCGGCGGCTTGAACGGGTAGTCGGTCGTGACGACCTTCCTGAACATGTGCGAGAAGGTGACACCGAATCCCTTGAACGTTCCGGTGATCGCGCCCACGTCACACCTCCCTGGAGTCCGAGCCGGCGACGATGTTGGCCGGCTCCCGCTCGGCGACCACGCGCGTGATACGCGGGCTCGGTGGTACCTGTAGATCCATCGGCGGCAGCGGGAAGCTCCCGTACGGCCGGCTGTCGACCTGCTCCTGCGTGGTCGGCTTCGGTTGCGGCTTCCGGCTCGGCCAGAAGAGCATGGCGAGCAGGAGGATGCCGGCACCGACCGAGGTCCAGATCAGTCGGTCCCGCGGCGCGAAGTCCTCGATGGAGCGCAGGCCCGAGAGGACCAGGATCCAGACCAGGTTGATCGGCAGCAGCACCTTCCAGCCGAAGCGCATGAACTGGTCGTAGCGCAGCCGGGGCAGCGTGCCGCGCAGCCACACGAAGACGAAGACCAGCGCGATCACCTTGCCGAAGAACCAGAGCATCGGCCACCAACCGGAGTTGGCGCCCTCCCACAGCGTGATCGGCCACGGCGCCCGCCAGCCACCGAGGAACAGCGTGGTGGTGACCGCGGACATGGTCACCATCGCGACGTACTCGCTGAGCATGAAGAGCGCGAACTTCAACGAGCTGTACTCGGTCATGAAGCCGGCGACCAGCTCGGACTCGGCCTCGGGCAGGTCGAACGGCGCCCGGTTGGTCTCGCCGACGGTGGCGATGAAGAAGATGACGAAGCTGGGCAGCAGCAGGATCGCGTACCAGCCCGGAGCCGGGATCTCGGTGCCGAAGATGGTCAGCCGCGTCGCGTCGCCCTGTGCGGCCACGATCCCGCTGGTGCTCATCGTGCCGGCGGTCATGAAGACCGCCACGATGCTCAGCCCCATCGCGACCTCGTACGAGATCATCTGAGCGCTCGACCGCAGACCGCCGAGCAGCGGGTACGTCGAGCCGGAGGCCCACCCGCCCAGCACGATGCCGTAGACGCCCATGGAGGAGCAGGCCAACAGCAGGAGCACGGCCACCGGTACGTCGGTGACCTGCAACGGCGTGTGGTGGCCGAAGATGCTCACCATCGGACCGAACGGCACCACCGACAGGGCGGTGACCGCGCAGATCACCGAGATCGTCGGGGCGAAGAAGTAGACGACCTTGTCGGCCGCCTTCGGCAGGATGTCCTCCTTGAAGGCCATCTTCAGGCCGTCGGCGAGGGTCTGCAGCAGGCCTAGCGGGCCGACCTGGTTGGGGCCGGGCCGCACCTGCATGTAACCGACCACGCGCCGTTCGAACCAGACACCGAGCAGGGTGGCCAGCAGACCGAAGGCGAACGCGAAGACAATCTTGCCGAGAACCAGCCACCACGGGTCCCGACCGAAGTCGGCAAGCGTCGGGTCCTGAGCCAGGACGATAGAGTTCACTGGTTACCCCCAGAACTGAGGACGGTCTCGTCGGCCGCCACGCGTCCGGCCGGGATGGCCGTACTCGGTGCGGGGACGGAGATCCGGACGACCGTCCCGGACGCCGCACCGAGGCTGCGTCGCACGGTCGAACCGGGTGAGTTCGTCGGCAGCCAGACCACGCCGTCCGGCATCTCGGTGATCTCAGCCGGCAGAGTCAGGGCGCCCCGGTCGGTGCCGACCGTGACCGCGTCACCGTCGGCGACGCCGAGCGCCTCGGCGGTGCCCTTGCCCAGCCGGACCACCGGCGGACGGGCGGTACCGGCGAGGTTCTCGTCCCCCTCGGTCAGCGTGCCGTTGTCGACGAGCTGGTGCCAGGTGGCGAGCACGGCCTCCCCCGCACCCGCGTGCGGCACGGTGGCCGGAGACACCGACGGCGCGGACGGCCGGGACATCCGCGTGGCCGGCAGCGAGCCCAGCTCGCGACGGACACTCGGCACGTCGGCGGTGCCGAGGCGGACGTCCAGGAGCGCGGCGAGCGCGTCGAGCACCCGCCCGTCGGTCATCGCGGCGGTGTTCAGCACCGCCTCGAAGGGACGCAGCCGGCCCTCCCAGTCCAGGAAGCTGCCGGCCTTCTCGACCACCGGGGCCACCGGCAGCACCACGTCGGCACGGCGGGTCACCGCGCTGGTCCGCAGTTCCAGGCTCACCAGGAACGGCACCGCGTCCAGAGCGGCCTCGGCCAGTCGCGGGTCGGCGAGGTCCGCCGGGTCGACACCGCCGACCACCAGCGCGCCGAGCTGCCCGTTGGCCGCCGCCGCGAGGATGCCGTCGGTGTCCCGACCAGCCTGGCTGGGAATCACCCCGGCCGGGATGTCCCACGCCTCGCCCAGCTCGGCCCGCGCGGCCGGTTCGGTGACCAGACGGCCACCGGGGAGCAGGTTGGGCAGGCAGCCCGCGTCGACCGCGCCGCGGTCACCCGCGCGCCGCGGCACCCAGGCCAACTTCGCGCCGGTACGCCGGGCCACGTCCGCCGCCGCGGAGAGCCCGCCCGGCACGGTGGCCAGCCGCTCGCCCACGATGAGGATCGCGCCGGGCGCGCTGAGCGCCTCGCTGACCGTGGCGTGCTCGGCGAGCACGCTGGCCTCCTCGCCCGGCACGACCCGGGCCAGCTTGGCGCCGAGCTTCTCCAGGCCGCGGGTGGCGAACGGCGCCAGCGCGTACACCGTCAGGGTCTTCTTCAGGTACGCCTTGCGCAGCCGCAGGAAGAGGATCGGGCACTCCTCCTCCGGCTCCAGGCCCACCAGCACCACCGCCGGCGCGTTCTCCACGTCGGTGTAGGTGACATCGGTGACCCCGGCGACCGAGCTGGCCAGGAAGTCGGCCTCCTCGCGGGAGACCGGCCGGGCCCGGAAGTCGATGTCGTTGGTGTTCAGCGCGACGCGGGCGAACTTCGCGTACGCGTAGGCGTCCTCGACGGTCAGTCGACCGCCGGTCAGCACGGCCGTGCCCTGGCCACCCTCGCGGGCCGCGTGCAGCCCCTCGGCGGCCCGGGTCAGCGCCTCACTCCAGGACGCCTCCCGCAGCTCACCGGTGCGCTCGTCGCGGACCAGCGGGTTGGTGAGGCGGTCGGCGGCCCGGGCGTACTGGAAGCCCCACCGTCCCTTGTCGCAGTTCCACTCCTCGTTGACCGCCGGCTCGTCACCGGCGAGCCGGCGCAGCACCTTGCCGCGCCGCCAGTCGGTGCGCTGCCCGCAGCCGGCCGAGCAGTGCTCGCAGACGCTCGGGCTGGACACCAGGTCGAACGGGCGGGCCCGGAACCGGTACTGGGCACCGGTCAGCGCACCCACCGGGCAGATCTGCACGGTGTTGCCGGAGAAGTAGGAGTTGAACGGGACGTCCCCATCGTTGCCCTCTTCGCCATACGCGTCGTCCCGGTAGATGTTGATCTCTTCGGCGGACGACCGGCCCATCAGGTCGATGAACTTGTCGCCGGCGATCTCCTCGGAGAACCGGGTGCAGCGCTGGCAGAGCACGCAGCGCTCGCGGTCCAGCAGCACCTGGCTGCTGATCGCCATCGGCTTCTCGTACTCCCGCTTGTGCTCGTGGAAGCGCGAGTCGGTGCGGCCGGTGGACATCGCCTGGTTCTGCAGCGGGCACTCGCCGCCCTTGTCACACATCGGGCAGTCCAGCGGGTGGTTGAGCAGCAGCAGCTCCATCACCCCCTCCTGCGCCTTCTGGGCGACCGGGGAGGTGAGCTGGGTCCGTACGACCATGCCGTCGGCGACGGTCTGGGTGCAGGAGGCGACCGGCTTGCGCTGCCCCTCCACCTCGACCAGGCACTGCCGGCACGCGCCAGCCGGGGCCAGCAGCGGGTGATCGCAGAACCGGGGGATCTCGGTGCCCATCTGCTCGGCGACCCGGATCAGCAGCGCCCCCTTGGGAGCGGTGACCTCGACGCCGTCGATGGTGAGGGTGACGGTCTCGGTCTGCTTGGCTACGTCGGTCATCAGTGCGCCCCTACCAGGGTCTTCTCCGACAGCATCGGAGCTTTACGACCCTCGATGTAGTCGAGGTAGTCCTGCTTGAAGTACTTCAGCGACGAGGTCACCGAGCTGGTCGCGCCGTCACCCAGGCCGCAGAACGAGCGGCCGAGGATGTTGTCGCAGGTGTCCAGCAGGGTGTCCAGGTCCTCGTGGGTGCCCTGGCCGGAGAGGATCCGCCGGTAGACCCGGACCATCCAGTAGTTGCCCTCGCGGCACGGGGTGCACTTGCCGCACGACTCGTGGTGGTAGAACTCCAGCCACCGGTACGTCGCGTAGACCGGGCAGTCCTGGTCGGAGAAGATCTGCGTGGCCGTGGTGCCCAGGATCGAGCCGGCCGCCGCCACACCCTCGAAGTCCAGCGGTACGTCCAGGTGCTCGGCCGCGAGCAGCGGGGTCGACGATCCACCGGGCGTCCAGAACCGCAGGTTGTGACCGGGCTGCATGCCGCCGGCCAGTTCCAGCAGCTCGCGCAGCGTGACGCCCATCGAGCACTCGTACTGACCCGGGTTGACGATCCGCCCGGAGAGCGAGTAGATCATCGGCCCGGAGGACTTCTCGGTGCCCATGGACTTCCACCAGTCGGCCCCACCGAGCACGATCGGCGGCACGCTGGCGATGGTGCCGACGTTGTTCACCACCGTCGGGCTCGCGTACAGGCCGTGGGTCGCCGGGAACGGCGGGCGCAGCCGGGGCTGCCCCCGGAACCCCTCCAGCGAGTCGAGCAGCGCCGTCTCCTCGCCGCAGATGTACGCCCCGGCGCCGGAGTGCACCACCAGCTCCAGGTCGTAGCCGCTGCGCAGGATGTTGCGGCCGAGGTAGCCCTTGTCGTACGCCTCCTGGACGGCGTTGCGCAACCGCCGGGCGGCGTGCACGGCCTCACCCCGGATGTAGATGTAGGCGCGGCTGGCCCGGATCGCGTACGACGCGATGATCACGCCCTCGACCAGCGCGTGCGGGTCGTGGGTCATGAGCGGCAGATCCTTGCAGGTGCCCGGCTCGCCCTCGTCGGCGTTGACCACCAGGTAGTGCGGCTTGCCGTCGCCCTGCGGGATGAAGCCCCACTTGAGACCGGTGGGGAAGCCGGCGCCGCCACGACCGCGCAGACCGGAGTCCTTGATGAGCTGGATCAGGTCGTCCGGGTGGGCCTTGAGGGCCTTGCGCAGCGCGGCGTAGCCGTCGAGCTGCTCGTACGTGCCGATCTGCCAGGCGTCCGGCGACAGCCAGCGCTTGGTCAGCACCGGCGTCAGCTTGGCCAGCGTCTCCGGGCGGGGAGTGGTCACTTCTGGGCCCCCGTTTCGCTCGCGGCGGCGGGGTTCGTGCCATCCGCGTCCGCCGACGCTTCGGTGAGGTTGCGCTCCTGCGCGCCGGTCGAGTCACCGGCGGGCTTGCCGTCGCCGGCCGGAGCGTTGGCCGCCGTGCCGGCGGCCTCGGCGGCCTGCGCGTCGCGCGGGGCCGGCGGCGACGCCTCCGCCGGCATCTTCGTGCCGGGCGCGTCCGGCACGGCCGTCTGCGCGTCGGGCTGCCGGGTCTCGGCGGTACGCACCTGCGGCGACTTGTCGTCGGGTGCCTTGACGTCCGGCGCGGTGCTGCCGGTGGCCGCCTCGGGCCTGGTGGTCTCGACGGCCGTCGGCTCGGCCGCGCCGGTCGTCCCCGTCGGCGCGGACGCCCCGTCGCCACCCTTGACCGGGGCTGCGGTGGCCTCGGCGGGCGCCGGCTTGGCGGCCTCGGCATCGGCCTTCGCCCGGTCCGCGTCGGCCTTGGCCTTCGCCGCCGCCTTGTCGGCCTCGGCCTTGCTCCGGATCGGGGTGTTCGGGTCGAAGCCCGGCACCGAGACGCCGTGCTCCTGTGCCAGCCGCAGACCCCGCAGGGTCGGCTCACCCGGCCCGCCGTCGGCAACCGCGCCCTCGCGCTCGTCGGCGAAACCGGCGAGCTGGACAGCCATCTCCTTCAGCGTGCACAACCGCGCGCCGCGCGTCGGCATCGGCCGGCCGCCCGCGCGCAGGTCGTCGACCACACCGACCGCGGTGGACGGGTCCACACCGTCGAAGAAGTCGTAGTTGACGGTCATCACCGGGCCGTAGTCACAGGCCGCCAGGCACTCGGCGTGCTCCAGCGTGATGGTGCCGTCGGCGGTCGTCTCGTCGTGCCCGACGCCCAGGTGCTCGGCGAGGGTGTCGTAGACCTCCTGGCCGCCCAGCACGTTGCACATCGTGTTGGTGCAGACGCTGACCAGGAAGTCGCCGGTGGGCTTGCGCTTGTACATGGTGTAGAAGGTGGCCACCGCCCCGACCTGGGCCTTGTTCAGCCCCAGCACCTCCGCGCAGAACGTCACTCCGGCCGGGGAGACGTACCCCTCCTCGGCCTGGACCAGGTGCAGCAGCGGCAGCAGCGCCGAGCGGGACCGGTCCGCCGGATAGCGGGCGATGATCTCGCGCGCCCGCTCCCGCGTCGTGTCAGTGAAGACGTTCATCGGTCACACCCACCCATCACGGGATCCAGCGAGGCGCCGCCGGCGATCACGTCGGCGATCAGGCCGCCCTCGGCCATCGCCGGGAGGGCCTGGAGGTTGACGAAGCTCGGCTCCCGGTAGTGCACCCGGTACGGCCGGGTGCCACCGTCGGAGACGGCGTGCACGCCCAGCTCGCCGCGCGGCGACTCGATGCCGACGTACACCTGGCCGGGCGGGACCCGGAAGCCCTCGGTGACCAGCTTGAAGTGGTGGATCAGCGATTCCATCGACTGACCCATGATCTTCGCGACGTGCTCCAGCGAGTTACCCATGCCGTCGACGCCGATGGCGAGCTGCGCGGGCCACGCGATCTTGCGGTCGGCGACCATCACCGGGCCCGGCCGCAGCCGGTCCAACGCCTGCTCGACAAGCTTCATCGACTCGCGGATCTCGGCGAGCCGGACCTGGTACCGGCCCCACACGTCACCGTCGGGGTGGGTCGGCACGTCGAACTCGTACGTCTCGTAGCCGCAGTACGGCATGGTCTTGCGCAGGTCCCAGGCGAGCCCCGCCGAGCGCAGGACCGGACCGGTGATGCCGAGAGCCACGCAGCCGGTGACGTCCAGCACCGCGACGCCCTTCGTCCGCTCGGTCCAGATCGGCTGGCCGGAGAGCAGGTCCTCGTACTCCTTGAGCTTCTTCGGCATCATCTTCAGGAAGTCACGGATCTTGCGGACCGCGTCGTCCGGAACGTCCTGCGCCACACCGCCCGGACGGACGTACGCGTGGTTCATCCGCAGGCCGGTGATGGTCTCGAAGATGTCGAGGATGTACTCCCGCTCGCGGAAGCCGTACAACATGATCGAGATCGCGCCCAGCTCCATGCCGGTGGTGGCCAGCCAGACCAGGTGCGACGAGATCCGGTTGAGCTCCATCATCAGCACGCGGATGGTGGTGGCCCGCTCGGTGACGTCCTCGGTGATGCCGAGCAGCTTCTCCACGGCCAGCGCGTAAGCGGTCTCGTTGAAGATCGGGGCGAGGTAGTCCATCCGCGTCACGAACGTCGAACCCTGTACCCAGTTGCGGTACTCGAGGTTCTTCTCGATGCCCGTATGCAGATAGCCGACGACCGAGCGGGCCTCGCGGACCGTCTCGCCCTCCAGCTCGAGGACCAGTCGCAGCACCCCGTGGGTCGACGGGTGCTGTGGACCCATGTTGACCACGATGCGCTCGTCGTTGATCGGGTCGGTGCCCGACACGACCGTGTCCCAGTCCCCCCCGGTGACGGTGAAGACCCTGCCCTCGGTGGTCTCGCGTTCGGTCGCGTAGTTCGACGTGGTCACTGGTAGGACCTCCTACGGTCCGGCGGTGGAATTTCCGCACCCTTGTACTCGACGGGCACACCACCGAGCGGGTAGTCCTTGCGCTGCGGGTGGCCCTCCCAGTCGTCCGGCATGAGGATCCGGGTCAGGTTGGGGTGGCCGTCGAAGACGATGCCGAACATGTCGTACGCCTCCCGCTCCTGCCAGTCGGCCGTCGGGTAGATGGCCGTGACGCTGGGCAGGTGCGGAGAATCGACCGGGACCGCGGCTTCCAGCCGGACCCGACGCCGGTACGTCATCGAGGTGAGCAGGTAGACCACGTGCAGCCGGCGCTCGTCGGCGCCGAGGTAGTCCACCCCGGACACCGAGGAGCACAGCTCGAACCGCAGCGCCATGTCGTCGCGCAGCACCTGGCAGACCTCGGCGATCCGCTCCGGGCGTACGTGCAGGGTCAGCTCACCCCGGTCGACGACGACCTTCTCGATCGCGTCGCCAAAGGCGGGGTACGCCTCTTCCAGCGCGTCGCGGACCTCGTCGAAGTACCCGCCGTACGGCCGGGCGGCCTCCTCGATCGGCTGGCGCGGACGGACCAGGCCGCCGTAGCCGGACACGTCGCCGGTGCCCTGGTTGCCGAACATGCCGCGACCCGCCGGGCTGGCCGTCGGGTACTCGGCTCCGGCGGTGCTGCTCGCGCCGGGCGGCGTCACCGGCACCGGCACCCCGCCGTCGTTGGTCTTGTCCGTGGGAGACGTCATTTCGGGCCTGCCTGCGGGTGGAGATGGTTCTGGGCGTTCATCCAGTTCTCAATCCGCAACTGCTCCTCGCGCCCCTCGCGGACCGCCCGGGTCCACTCGGCACGCCGGGCCTTGTCGCTGCGGTAGGAGGACGGCATCGAGCCGTACGGCACGACCGGAACGTCGCCGCGCTCCTGGCGGGCCGCCAGCATCTTGCGGCCGTTCGGGCCCAGCGGCTCGTACATGATCTTCTCGCGGAGCTTGAGGATCGCGTCGATGAGCATCTCCGGCCGGGGCGGGCAGCCGGGCAGGTACATGTCGACCGGCACCACGTGGTCGACGCCCTGCACGATGGCGTAGTTGTTGAACATGCCGCCGCTGCTGGCGCAGACACCCATGGAGAGCACCCAGCGGGGCTCGGCCATCTGGTCGTAGATCTGGCGCAGCACCGGCGCCATCTTCTGGCTGACCCGGCCCGCCACGATCATGAGATCGGCCTGCCGGGGCGAGGCCCGGAAGACCTCCATGCCCCAACGGCCCATGTCGTAGTGCGGACCACCGGCGGCCATCATCTCGATGGCGCAGCAGGCCAGGCCGAAGGTCGCGCCCCACACGGACGACTTCCGGGACCAGTTGACCAGCTTCTCCACCGAGGTGAGCAGGACGCCGGCGGGGAGCTTCTCCTCGATGCCCATCTGACGTTCCTTCCTCAGTCCCAGTCCAGGCCGCCGCGACGCCACACGTAGGCGTACGCAACGAAGACCGCGACGATGAACAGGACCATCTCCACGAAGCCGAAGATCGGCAGGGCGTCGAACGAGACCGCCCAGGGGTAGAGGAAGATGATCTCGATGTCGAAGACGATGAAGAGCATCGCCGTCAAGTAGAACTTGATCGGGAACCGCCCACCGCCGACCGGCTGGGGGCTGGGCTCGATGCCGCACTCGTACGCCTCGAGTTTGGCCTTGTTGTAACGACGGGGACCGGCGAAGCGGGCGGCGCCGACGGAGAACAGCGAGAACGCCGCGGCGAGGGCGAACAGCCCGATGATCGGTGCGTAAGGCGAGAGCGTCATCGTTTTCTCCTGCTCGTCCTTCCCTGCCGTCAGTGCTTGACGAAAATCACACTATTCACGTCCCTCGCCGTGCCTGCCGGCGGGGGTCGATCTTTGTCGACGCCGGGGCTGTGACCAGCACCGATGCCGTCCTGTCTAGACCGCTGGCGCGGCCTTCGTCAGCGCATTGATGACCCGGTCCATCGCGTCCCCACCTCGGGGGTCGGTCAGGTTGGCCAGCAACTTGAGGACGAATCGCATCAGCGTCGGATGAGGCATGCCGTGCTTGGTGGCGATCCGCATGATCTCCGGACGGCCGATCAGTTTCACGAAGATGCCGCCGAGGCGGTAGTAGCCACCGAGGCGGGCCTTCAGCTCGTTCGGGTACGCCAGTAGCGCCCGCTCCCGCTCCGGACCGGCCGGACGCGCGAGGGCCTGCACCGCCACCTCGGCGGCCAGCTCGCCGGACTCCATGGCGTACGCGATGCCCTCACCGTTGAACGGGTTGACCATGCCGCCGGAGTCGCCGACCAGCAGAACCCCGCGGGTGTAGTGCGGCACCCGGTTGAAGCCCATCGGCAGCGCGGCGCCGAGGATCGGGCCGTCCGCGTTGGTTTCGTCGGTCATGCCCCACTCGGCCGGCGTGTTGGCCAGCCAGTCGGTGAGCAGCCGGCGGTAGTTGGTCTTGCCGAACGCGGACGACGAGTTGAGCACGCCGAGGCCGACGTTCACCCGACCGTCACCGAGCCCGAAGATCCAGCCGTACCCGGGTAGCAGGTTGTCGCCGCTGTCCTTGCTGCGCAGCTCCAGCCACGACTCCAGGTAGTCGTCGTCGTGCTTGGCCGGGGAGTGGTAGTAGCGGCGGACGGCCACACCGATCGGCCGGTCCTCCCGCTTGGTGAGCCCGAGCGCGAGCGGGAACCGACCGGAGACCCCGTCGGCGGCCACGACCAGCGGTGCGTGGAAGGTGGCGGGCTCCTTGCCGGGGCCCACCTCGGCCTCGACGCCGGTCACCCGACCGTCCTCGTCGAGCACCGGGCCCAGCACGTTGACGTTGGTGCGCAGTTTGGCGCCGGCCGCGACCGCGCGCTGGGCGAGCAGGTCGTCGAAGTCGAGGCGGGTGCGGACCAGGCCGTAGTTGGGGAAGCTGGCCAGCTCGGGCCAGTCCAGTTCCAGCCGTACGCCGCCGCCGATCACCCGCAGGCCCTTGTTGTGCAGCCAGCCAGCCTCGGGCGAGGTGTCCACGCCCATCCGGATGAGCTGACGCACCGCACGCGGGGTCAGTCCGTCGCCGCAGACCTTCTCCCGGGGGAACTCGGTCTTCTCCAACACCAGGACCCGTACGCCGTGCCGAGCCAGGTGGTACGCAGTCGCCGATCCACCGGGACCGGCGCCGACGACGATGACATCGGCGTCATGTTCCACCGCGGTCATTCGCGCCTCCTCCCGCACGCTCGTGAAATGCTTCACAAGCCAGACGGGACGAGTGTATGACCGGCGTCATACCAGCGCAGGATCAGGGGTACCTAACTCGCCGATGTGACAGCCGGCGACCGTCCACAGCGGGCGGGTGTCAGGCCGGGCTGGGCGCTTCCAGGCCGGCGTCGACCCGGATCGTCTCCGGTAGGTGCTCCCGCAGCGCGCCGCCCGCCGCCCGGTCCAGCGCGGCCAACACCTCGGCGACCACCTGGCGGACGTCCGCCGGATCAGCGCCCGCCAACGCGCGCAACTGCGCGATGAGTTCGGCCGCGTCGTCGTCGGTGGCGGCCACCGGGCTCGCCGGGTCTGCTCCGGTCATGCCGACGAGCGTACGGGGCAAAGTGGACTAAAGCCGGATTTTTCTGAAACGCGGGGATGCCTCGCGTGCTACCCGCAGGGCACCTCGCCCGCTACTCGCGGACGCCCCGGTGCAGCGCCACCACGCCGCCGGTCAGGTTGCGCCACGCCACCCGACCCCACCCGGCCGCGGCCACCCGCCCGGCCAACGCCGCCTGGTCCGGCCAGGCCCGGACCGACTCGGCCAGGTAGACGTACGCGTCGGGGTTGCTGGAAACCGCGCGGGCGACCACCGGCAGCGAGCGCATCAGGTACGACAGGTAGACCGTCCGGAAGACCGGGTTCACCGGGGTGCTGAACTCGCAGACCACCAGCCGGCCACCCGGCCGGGTCACCCGCGCCAACTCACGCAGCGCCGCGTCGGTGTCGTTGACGTTGCGCAGCGCGAACGAGATGGTCACCGCGTCGAAGCTCGCGTCGGCGAACGGCAGGCGCAGCGCGTCGCCGGCCAGCAGCGGCACCTCGGGACGGACCCGCTTGCCGACCTGCAACATGCCCAGCGACAGGTCCGCCCCCACCGCGTACGCCCCGGACTGGGCCAGCTCCCGGGTCGACACACCGGTGCCAGCCCCCACGTCCAGCACGCGCTCGCCCGGATGCAGGCCGAGAGCCGCGCGGGTGGCCCGCCGCCAGGAGCGGTCCTGACCGAAGGCGAGCACGGTGTTGGTCAGGTCGTAACGCTCGGCCACGCCGTCGAACATCGCGGCGACCTCGTGCGGTTGCTTGTCGAGACTGGCGCGCTGGCCCTGCGGGTTACGGCTCACCTCGTCCACTCTGCCAGCCGCGCGCGAGCCGTCGGCCGCTGGGTCCGCGTACCCCAGACTCCCGATGTCGTCGATACGCGAAAGGGCGGGGTGGTCACCCACCCCGCCCTTTCGTCGCGCCTTGTGTCAGTCGGTCGACGTCTCGTCGCCGGGGGCCACCACGACGACCCTGCGGCGGCGGGACAGCACCAGCAGCGCCCCACCCACGAGCAGGATCAGAGCACCGATGCCGCCGATCACGCCGACCTGCACACCGGTCACCGGAAGCCCGCCACCGCCGGAGCCACCGCCGCCGGCAGTCGGCGACGTGGACGTGCCCGGCGACGTCGTACCACCCGGCGTCGGAGTCGCCGTCGGGGTGGGCGTGACGGTCGGCGTCGGGGTCGGGGTGGGCTGCGCGCTGAGGTCGACGAACACGTCGAACTGCGCGGTGTTGTCCACCTCGTCGGTCTCGGTGAACGCCCGACGCTGCGCGCCGGAGGCGACCCTCGGCTCTTCCTCGGCGCTCCCCTGGGCGGCGTCGAGACCGGCGGCCCAGACGAACCCGGGCCGGAGCACCGGCTCGGTGACGTCCGCGCCGACCTTCACCCGCACGTCGGCCGTGTAGAACTGCCCCGGCTTCAGCACCACACCGGTGTCCTCGCAGTAGGCGTTCGCGAAGCCACCCAGCGGCTGCTCGACACAGCCCTCCGGCAGCTCGGCGAAGGTGACGCCCGCCGGCAGGGTGATCCCATACGCCACGCCGGTCGCCTTGCGGCTGCCGTCGTTGTAGACCGCCCAGTCCAGGGGTGCGGTCCCGCCCGCCTTGACGGGCTTCAGGCCGGTCTCGCCCGCCTCGTCGCCGTCCACCGCCACGTCGGCGTAGACGTCCTGCACCCAGGTCGTCAGGTCGTAACCCGGCTTGGCGACGGTGATGTCGTGCCGCACCTTGTTGTCGCGCGGGCTGGGGTCGGAGGTGGCCGAGCTGATGCTGACCACCAGCGTGCCGGCGTCGCCGCGACCGCCGGTCGAGAAGATCGGGATGCCGAAGTCCTCGGTGGTGCCGCCGGCCAGATCGCCGAGCAGGCAGGTGAAGGTGGTGCCGGTGACGTCGCACCCGTCCGGGACGAGCACGCCGACCTTGCGGTTCTTCAGGCCCTTCGTCTCGACGGTGACCCGGATGTCCTTGGCGTCGACGGTGCTCCGGGTGTTGTCGACCTGAAACTTGAACGGCTTGGCCTTGGCCGCCTTGACGCCCTTTGCCAGCTCGTAGCTGAGCGGCGTCAGGGCCAGGTCGGCCTGGTCGGCGGCCTGCGCCGGGGCGGCCACGGTGGCCACGCCACCGGCCGCGAGCAGGGCCACGACGCCGGCACGCACCAGGGCCGAGCGGTGGAACGCTGTCATCAGTCCCCCGGGGGGTAGGGAAGAAAATAGGAACGGTTGCGCCGAACGAGCGGACGTTATCCGAGGTCGATGTCCCACGCCAGCGCGTCGGGCGGTTTCCAACCGTCCGGACTGGACCCGGCACACGGTACGGGCGGGATGGTCACCCATCCCGCCCGTACCGCTGTGCGTTATGTGAACGACCCTCATGGGTCGATGGAGGACTACCTCGGACGACGGCCGCACGCTATCCGCCGGCGATCATCTCCACCACCCCCGCAGAGGGCCGTATGCCGCCTCGGGCACCGGGAAGACCCGTACCGCCGACCACTGCCGCGCGGAAGCACGACCCCCAGGTCAGCCGAACGGCCGGGCCACGTCGAGCCTCAGTTGACCTCGACCAGCGGCAGCGACCGGCCCGCGCCGCCGCCCGGCAGCGCGATCGAGGAGAAGTGCGAGACCACCCGCTCGTCGGCCGGATCGTCGGCCGGCGTGTGGTGCACCGCCAACCGGTTGTAGAGGGTGTCGCGCTGGGCCGGAATCCGGTCGGCAGAGCGGATCATGCCGATCAGCTCGTGCAGGTTGGAGCGGTGCCGGGCGCCGGCGGAGGAGATCACGTTCTCCTCCAGCATGATCGAGCCGAGGTCGTCCACGCCCATGTGCAGGGCGAGCTGCCCGACGTCCTTGCCGGTGGTCAACCAGGACGCCTGCAGGTGCGGCACGGTCTCGAAGAAGAGCCGGGCCACCGCGACCAACCGCAGGTATTCCAGGGTCGTCGCCTGCGTACGGCCCTTGAGGTGGTTGTTCTCCGGCTGGTACGTCCACGGGATGAACGACCGGAACCCGCCCGTACGGTCCTGCACGTCGCGGATCATCCGCAGGTGCTCGATCCGCTCGGCGTGCGTCTCGCCGGTGCCCATCATCATGGTGGCGGTCGACTCGACGCCCTGCCGGTGGGCCAGCTCCATGACCTCCAACCAACGCTCACCGGACTCCTTGAGCGGGGCGATGGCCTTGCGCGGACGCTCGGGCAGCATCTCCGCACCGGCGCCGGCGATCGAGTCGAGGCCGGCGGCCTTGATGCGGGCGATGGCCTCGTCCAGGCTCACGCCGGAGACCTTGGCCATGTGCAGGATCTCGCTCGGCCCGATCGAGTGGATGACCAGCTGCGGGTACGCCTGCTTGACCGAGGAGAACAGCTCCTCGTAGTACTCGACGCCGTAGTCCGGGTGGTGCCCGCCCTGGAGCATCACCTGGGTCGCGCCCAGCTCGACCGCCTCGCCGCAGCGGCGCAGGATCTCCTCCGTGGGGTGCGTCCACCCCTCGGAGTGCTTCGGCGCCCGGTAGAACGCGCAGAACTTGCACGCCGTCACACAGACGTTCGTGTAGTTGATGTTGCGATCGATCAGGTAGGTGACGACGTTGTCCGGATAGCGCCGCCGGCGCACCGCGTCCGCCGCCTCGCCCAACGCGTGGAAGGGCGCCTCGGTGTAGAGCAGCAGCGCCTCCTCGGGCGTGATCCGCCCGCCGTCCGCACCACGCTGCAGGATGTCGTCGATCTCCCGGCTCACCGTCACAACCCCGAGCCTACGTCGGCCGCTCGGCGACCCGCGCGCCACCGGGTCGGCGGTGACGAGCGCCCCAGCACGCCGCGCCGCCCGCCCGGGCCGTCAGGCGTCGTAGTCGACCGTCAGGCGGTCGGTGGTCGGGCTGGACTGGCAGGTGAGGACGTAACCGGCGGCCAGCTCGTCGGGCTCCAACGCGTAGTTGCGGGCCATCGTGACCGAACCGTCGACGACCTTCGCCTTGCAGGTCGAGCAGACACCGCCCTTGCAGGCGTACGGCAGCTCGCCGCGCACCTTCAGCGCGGCGTCCAGCACCCGCTCCTCGCGGCCCATCGTGAAGCTCGACGACCGGCCGTCCAGCACGATGGTGACGTCCGTGCCGATGCCCGGCCGCTCGCTGGGGCGCGTCACCGGCTCCGGCGGCGCGTCGACGTGGAACAACTCGGTGTGCACCGCGGATTCCGGCAGACCGCGCGCGGCCAGCACCTCCCGGGCGTCGACCACCATGGCGTACGGGCCGCAGAGGAACCACTCCTCGATGACCTCGCCGGGCACGATGGAGCCCAGCAGGCGCGCGAGCCGTTCGGCGTCGATCCGCCCGGAGAGCAGCGGCGATTCGCCCTGCTCCCGGGACAGCACGTGCACCAGGTGCAGCCGGGAAGGGTAGCGGTCCTTCAGGTCGGCCAACTCCTCGGCGAACATCACCGTGTTCGCCGTGCGGTTGCCGTACACCAGGGTGAAGGTGCTGGCCGGTTCGACGGCCAGGGCCGTCGCGACCAGCCCGAGCACCGGGGTGATGCCGGAGCCGGCGACGACCGCGCCGTAGTGGCGGGCCCGGTCCGGCGCGAACGCCGTGGTGAAGGTGCCCAGCGGCGGCAGCACCTCGACCGTGTCGCCGCCGCGCAGCGCGCCGCAGGCGAAGGCCGAGAAGGCGCCGCCGGGAACCTCCCGCACCCCGATCCGCAGCCGGCCGCGCCGGGCCAGATCATCGGGGGTGGAGCAGATCGAGTACGACCGGCGCACGTCCTCGCCGTCGTCGGTCACCCGCCGCACGGTCAGGTGCTGACCCGCGCGGAACGCGAAGGTGTCCCGCAACTCCTCGGGTACGGCGAAGGTGACCGCCACGGAGTCGTCGGTGAGGCGGTCGACGGCGGCCACCGACAGCGGGTGGAAGGCAGGTCGGCGACGGACCGGCCGGGAGATGGTGACTGTCACAGCGCCTTCAGGTGGTCGAAGGGTTCGGAGCAGGAACGGCAACGCCACAACGCCTTGCACGCGGTCGAGCCGAACCGGCTGACCTGTTCGGTCTCCGGCGAGCCGCAGAGCGGGCAGCGGACCGCGAGGGTCAGCGCGACCACGCCCGGGGCGTTCGCCGGCGCGGGCGGGGCGATCCCGGCTGAGGCGAGCTTGGCCCGACCAGCAGCGGAGATCCAGTCGGTGCTCCACGCCGGGCTGTAGACAGTCCGCACGTCGACGTCCGGATGGCCGGCCGCCGCCAGGGCACGGCGCACGTCGGCCCGGATCACGTCCATCGCGGGGCAGCCGGTGTACGTCGGGGTGATGGTGACGACGACCCGACCGGTGACCGGGTCCTGCTCGACCGCGCGCAGGATCCCCAGCTCGTCGATCGTGATCACCCGGATCTCCGGGTCCACCACGCTCGCCGCCGCCGTCCACGCGTCGGTCCCGGTCCGCTGTGCGATCACTCCCGTGCTCACCACTGCGCCCCCGGGTGGGCGCGGTGCAGCACCTGCATCTCGGCCAGCAGGTAGGACAGGTGCTCGGTGTGCACGCCGGCCCGCCCGCCCGTGGGCGCCCAGCCGCGCTCGGGGCGGGTGAGCGTCGCCTCGGCCAGCACCGGCCCGACGACCTCGTCGAACGCCGGCCGCAGACCCTCCGGATCCACCGGCGCCGCCGGGTCCGCCGCGAACAGCTCATGGGTGTACGGCCAGACGTGGTCCACGGCCTCCTGCATCCGGCGGTGCGACTCCTCGGTGCCGTCGCCGAGCCGCTTCACCCACAGCGCGCCATGGTCCAGGTGGTACGCCGACTCCTTGCGCGCCTTCGCGCCGATGGCGGCCAGTCGTTCGTCCGAGCAACCGGCGAGCGCGGTGTAGAGCGGCACCTGGTACGCCGCCAGGAAGAACAGCTTCGCCATGGTCACCGCGAAGTCGCCGTTGGGCAGCTCGACCAGGAGCACGTTGCGGAACTCGCGGTCGTCGCGCAGGTACGCGAGCGCGTCCTCGTCCCGACCCGCCGCTTCCAGCTCACCCGCGTACGACAGCAGCAGGCGGGCCGCGCCGAGCTGGTCGAGCGCGATGTTGGCGAGCGCGATGTCCTCTTCCATCTCCGGCGCGCGGGTCGCCCACTCGGCCAGCCGCTGCGCGGCGACGAGCGCGTCGTCGCCCAGGGCGAGAGTGAAGGCGAAGGGCCCGTTCACAGGTGTGCCACCCCGTCCGGCACCTCGTAGAAGGTCGGGTGGCGGTAGACCTTGTCGGCGGCCGGGTCGAAGAAGGCGTCCTTCTCGTCCGGGCTGGACGCGGTGATCGCGCCCGCCGGCACCACCCAGATCGACACGCCCTCCTGGCGGCGCGTGTAGAGGTCGCGGGCGTTGCGCAGCGCAAGCTCGGCGTCCGGAGCGTGCAGGCTGCCGACGTGGGTGTGTGACAGGCCGCGCCGTGCCCGCACGAAGACCTCCCACAGAGGCGAGTGTTCGTTGCTCACGCGGCCACCTTCTCCCTGGTGTCGACCTGCTTGGCGGCGTACGCCGTGGCGGCCTCGCGGACCCATGCGCCGTCGTCGTGGGCGGCCCGACGGTGCGCCATCCGCTCCCGGTTGCATGGTCCGTTGCCCTTGATGACCCGCATCAGCTCGTCGTAGTCCGGCTGGCTGTAGTCGTACGCCTGCCGCTCCTCGTTCCACCGCAGGTCGTCGTCGGGGATGCGCAGCCCGAGGACCTCGGCCTGCCCGACGCACATGTCGACGAAGCGCTGGCGCAGGTCGTCGTTGGAGAAGCGCTTGATCTTCCAGGCCATGGACTGGGCGGAGTGGGTGGAGTCGCCGTCCGGCGGGCCGAACATGGCCAGCGACGGGTACCACCAGCGATCGACCGCATCCTGGGCCATGGCCTTCTGCGCCACTGTGCCGTGCGCGAGGGTGTGCAGGATCTCGTAGCCCTGGCGCTGGTGGAAGGACTCCTCCTTGCAGACCCGGATCATCGCCCGGGCGTACGGCCCGTAGGAGCACCGGCACAGCGGTACCTGGTTGACGATCGCCGCGCCGTCCACCAGCCAGCCGATCGCGCCCACGTCAGCCCAGGTCAAGGTGGGGTAGTTGAAGATCGAGCTGTACTTCTGCCGGCCGTCGAGCAGCAGCTGGACCAGTTCGTCTCGGCTGATGCCGAGGGTCTCGGCAGCGGCGTACAGGTAGAGGCCGTGGCCCGCCTCGTCCTGCACCTTGGCCAACAGGATGGCCTTGCGCTTGAGCGAGGGGGCCCGACTGATCCAGTTGCCCTCGGGCTGCATGCCGATGATCTCGGAGTGGGCGTGCTGGGCGATCTGCCGGATCAGCGTCCGGCGGTACGCCTCGGGCATCCAGTCGCGCGGTTCGATCTTCTGCTCCGCGTCGACGACCTCGGTGAAGTAGGCCGCCAGGTCCTCGTCCGGCGCCGGGCCGCCGCGGCGCTCACGAGCGGCGGCGGCCCGCAGTTCGGCCTCGGCCGCCTCGACCTCACCGAGCAGGCCCGCGCCGGGCGCGTCGTCCGGTACGTCGCCAGGGGCGGAGAAGTCGTTGCCATACATGAGGACAAGTGTTACAGCTTGCGCCCGAATGCACTAGGGGGTGTAACAGGAAACCCGAGTGACGTTCCGTCACTGATCGGCGGTTTACCGCTACCCACCGCAACCGCTACCCCTATGACGTGGCTCACCGAAAAGCTGCCAAACCTCGCAAAAGCCACCCAATGTTGGGGTTTTTTCCCGATTTCGCACGTTGCCTGGTGTCGAACTCTGGCACTCAGCCCGTCCGGACGTAGACTTCTGCCGGTCAGACGATCGGCTGCCCCCACGCCGGCTCCACCAGAGGCCACCGCCCCCGGCCTCGGCGCACGCACCGGTCGCACCGGACAACGAAGCCGGTCCCCCCGGCCCTGACATCTGGAGCTCACCCAACTCATGCGATCTCGCGTGACCATGGTGTTCGCCGTCGTGGCGGTAATGCTCGGTGGCGTCCTACTGGTCCCTGCCGCGTATGCCCGGCTCTCCACCGACAACAGCGGCGGTGGCGCTGGCGGTGGTGGCGCCGTCAATGCCGCCACACCCACCGCCACACCCACACCCACACCCGCGCCCACATCCGCAGCCGCACCCGCGCCGGCCCCGCCGCCACCCCCCACGCTGGCCGCAGGCCGCGTGTCGGTGGCCTTCAAGGGCGACTTCTTCTCGTGGTCACTGCTGGACCGGCAGAGCGGCAAGATCTCCGGATCGTCGAACATGGCCTCGACCAGCTCCACCGAATCGATGATCAAGGCGTGGATCGTCTCCGACTACCTGCGCCAGATCGGGGACCGGGAGCCGCCGCCCGCGCTGAAGGAGTCGGCCCGGCTCGCCATCGTCGACAGCAGCGACGGCGCGGCCGACAAGGTCTATGCCGCCGCAGGTGGGTCCTACAAACCGTCGAAGAGCAGCACCCCCGACCCGGTGATCCAGCGGGCGATCAAGATCTGCCGCCTGACCGACACCAAGCGCGGCAACGTCGAGCCCTACACCGGCTACTGGAGCTACACACGGATGTCCCCGCGCGACGCCGCGCGGGTTGGCGACTGCATCGCCGACGGCAAAGCCGCCGGCCCGAAATGGACCAAGTGGGTGCTGGAACAGATGAGTCAGGTCCGCGGCACCACCGCCAAGAAGGATCAGAAGCCCGGCTACGGCGGTGGGCGCTGGGGGATCATCGACGGCCTGCCCCAGTCGATCACCGCTCAGGGCCCGGTCAGCATCAAGAACGGCTGGACGCCGATAGGCAGCGACGGGAACTGGCACGTCAACTGCCTCGCGGTCAACGGCAAGTGGAGTCTCGCGGTGATGCTGCGCTACCCGGTCAAGCAAGGGCTGGAATACGGCGCGCAGGTCTGCGCCAGCGTGGCCAGTCAACTGGTCACCCCGCAACCGGGCGCCGCCCTGAAGGTGCCGCAGCAGCCGGTCGGGAAGCTCTGATGGCCGGCAACCGGCGGGCCGACCGCAACGGTGGGGGCGAGGCCTCGCCACTGCGCCTGCTCGCCGTCGCGGTCATCCTCATCGGGCTGGTGCTGGTGTCACTTCGCCTGCTCCCCGGATCGCCGTTCGAATCGGCCGCCGCCGCCAAGTGGGGTGACGCCGAGGCGACGACCGGCGACCGGTCCACCGGCGCGGCCACCGACCGCAGCGCCCGTCAGCCGGCGCCACCCAGCCCCAGCCCTTCGCTGGCGCCGCTCCCGTTCCAGGCCAAGGACCTCGACCTCGACATCGAGGGCTGGTACTCCTGGAGCGTCCTCGACCGCCGTACCGGCAAGATCATCGGTTCGAAGAACATGGGCGAGACCAGCACCACCGCCTCGTTGATCAAGTCCTGGATCGTCGCCGACTACCTGCGGCGCACCGCCGAGGCCGGCCAGACACCGAGCGATGCGAAACTCGCCGACGCGAGCCTCGTCATCCGGGACAGCGACAACACCCGGGCCCAGCAGTTCTACAACTTGGTCGGCCGGGACGCCTCGATCCGGCGCCTGATCTCCACGTGCAAGCTGACCGACAGCAGCGTCGCCCCCGACAAGGGTTGGTCCCGCACCGCGCTCTCCCCCCGCGACACCGCACGGCTGGGCAACTGCATCGCCACCGGCACCGCCGCTGGACCGAAGTGGACCAAGTGGCTTCTCAACGAGATGAAGCTGGTCCGGGGCGCCGGCGACTTCGGTATCCGCAAGGCCTTCCCGGCCGCGCAGCAGAAGCAGATCGCCGTCAAGAACGGGTGGATCGACCGGACCGAGGAGCAGGAGATGCACATCAACTGCCTGGCCATCGGCGACACCTGGACGATGGGCGTGATGGTCAGGTACCCGATCAACCTGGGCTACGACTACGGCATGAAGAACTGCCAGAAGATCACCGAGGCGCTACTGCGCCCCGGCACCTGACACGGCTGCCCTTCGACGTCAGCACGCTGCTCTGTCCTTGCGGGCGGAGCAGCGTGCTTCTCTGCCCTGCGGGCCCGCAGGGACCGGGTCAGCCGGCGAAGAACTCCGGCCCGCCGTCCGGTAGCGCCGGGACCTCGCCGAGCCCGGCGACCCGCCGGGCGAACTCGCGCAACCCGGAGACCTGCCGCTCACCGAGCGAGAAGTCCAGGATCCGGAAGTACGTGGCCAGCGTCGCCGCGTCGAACGCCTCCCAGCGGGCCGCCGCCTCGGCGACCTGATCGAGCTCGGAGAGGCAGAGGTCGCGCGAGCGGAGGAACGCCTCGTGCACCTCCTTGACCAGGCCCGGGTGCGCGGCGGCGAAGTCTCGGCGGACCGCCCAGACGGCGAAGACCATCGGCAGCCCGCTCCATTCCCGCCACGCCTGTCCGAGGTCGGTCACGGTGAGGCCCCGCAACGGCGCCTCGTGGTACGCCCGCAGTGCCACGTCCCCGATCAACACCCCGGCGTCGGCCTCGAGCAACATCTGGGTCAGGTCCGGAGGGCAGCGGAAGTATTCGGGCCGTACGCCGTACCGCTCGGCGAGCAGCAACTGTGCCAGCATCACCCCGGTCCGCGAGGTCGAACCGAGTGCCACCCGAGCCCCGTCCAGCTCGGCGAGCGGTCGGGTGGAGACCATGTTGACCGAGAGCACCGGTCCGTCGCTGCCCACCGCCAGGTCCGGCAGGAGGAGCAGTTCGTCGGTGTGCTTGAGGTACTCCATCAGCGTGATGGGACCAATGTCGAGGTCGCCGGCCACCAGCGCTGCGCTCAGCCGATCCGGCGAGTCCTTGTGCAGGTCCACGTCGAGCAGGCTGCCCGAGCGCATCAGACCCCAGTAGATCGGCAGGCAGTTCAGGAACTGGATGTGCCCGACCCGCGGGCGTGCGACGCGCTCAACCATGACCCGACCGTATCCCCGGCCTCCGGATACGGCCCGGCGGGCCGGCTCGGAGTGGCCAACCCCGCATCCGCCCCACCCGATCGCGGGCGCTCCGCGATCGGATTCTCGCAACGGAAAGTGTCGTACACCTGTTCTAGTCTCTATCCATGTTGAGGGCGTTGGCGCAGGCGGCCGGAGGCGTCGACGACTGCGCCGACGCCGCCCTGTGGGCCCTTGCCGACCACGAACTGCTCGCGTCGCTGGACGCCGCACACGTCCTGGCGCAACGTCTGGCAACCATTCAGCTCGCCCTCGTGCGCGAGCTCGACGGTCGTGGTCTCGCCGTCGCTCAGGGAGCATCGTCCACCGCGGTCTGGTTGCGGGACCGGCTTCGGCTGTCCGGGCGATCGGCCCGCCAGTTGGTCGAGCTCGCCGCCACCATCGACGCGGCGCCGCCGACGGTCCGCGCCGCTCTGCTCGACGGCAGCCTCACCGTGGAACAGGGCCGGGTGGTGGCCGAGACGATCGGGGCCCTACCCGCCGAAGCCGGTCCGGAGGTGACGGACAAGGCCACCGGTCTGCTGGTCACCTGGGCCGGCCGGTTCGACCCGACCATCCTTCGTCGCCTCGGCGAACGCGTCCTCGCGCACGTCGCGCCCGACCTCGCCGACCAGGCCGAGCTGGCCGCCCTCGACCGGGCCGCCGAGCGGGCCGAGGCTCGCCGACACGTCACGCTCTCCGAACCGAAGGACGGTCAGGTACGCCTCACCGGCAACCTCGACACCGAGACCGCGAGCCTGCTGCGCGAGGCCATCGATCCGCTCTGCGCCCCAACCGGCGAGCACGACGACCGCAGTCCCGGCCAGCGCAGAGCCGACGCACTGGGTGAGATCTGTCGGCTGACACTGCGCACCGGCCACCTGCCCGACAACGGCGGAGACCGCCCACAACTGGTCGTCACCATGTCGCTCGACGCGCTGGTCAACGGTGTGGGCGCGGGCACCCTGGAGACCGGGGCACGTCTCACGCCGGGCGCGGTCCGCCGCCTCGCCTGCGACGCCGCCGTGCTCCCGGCAGTCTTGAACGGCAACAGTCAGATCCTGGACGTCGGACGTCAACGCCGGCTCTTCACCGGTCCGCTGCGGCGCGCGTTGGTGCTACGAGACGGAGGCTGCGCCTTTCCCGGCTGCGACCGGCCACCCCGTTGGTGCGACGGCCACCATGTGCGCCACTGGGCCGACGGCGGCGCGACGACACTGGGCAACGGGGTCCTGCTCTGCGGGCATCATCACCGAGTCCTGCACCAGGACGACTGGATCGTCCGCATCGCGTCGGACGGCCAACCCGAATTCCTACCGCCCGCCTGGCTGGACCCCGCGCGCACCCCACGGCGCAACCTCTATCACCGGCGCTGCTGAGTCACGTTCCGGCGCCACGCCGACACCATCGGGTGGTCGCGTCGGTAATTCGGTGGAAGGGGTGACCGGGTAGGCGTAGGGTTGCAGCCCGCTTGACGGCCGAGGTGAGCTGCACCGGAACGGACGTCGTCGCGCCGGGCGGTCGGCCATCCGCCCCCGGAAACGCGAGCGAGCAGCAGATGTGAACGATGGGACGTCAGCATGCCCGCACCTGATCTTGACACCGACCTCGCCGCCGAACGCGCTCATCTGGTCACCTCGCGCACGGCCCTGCGCCGCATGCGTGAGCGGGCCGAAGCCCTCTTCTCCACCGGTGACCAGGTCGCCGGCGACCCCTACGCGGCGGAGATGCTCGGCCGTACCCTGGCCCGCCGGGTCGCCGAGCTGGCCGACGATCCCACCACTCCGCTGTTCTTCGGCCGCCTCGAATTCGGCGCCACCCCGCGCGACCAGGAACCGACCGGCCCGCACACAGCCGGCGCGACCACCGCCAGCGCACACACAGCCGGCGCGACCACCGCCAGCGCGACCACCGCCGGCGCGACCACCGCCAGCGCACACACAGCCGGCGCGACCACCGCCGACAACCCCAGCAGCAGTGATCATGACGGCCGGCGGTATCACGTCGGGCGGCGGCACGTCACCGACGAGCTTGGCGAGCCGCTGGTGCTGGACTGGCGGGCACCGGTCTCCCGCTCGTTCTACCGGGCCAGTGCTCGCGACCCGCAGGGGGTCGCGGTGCGGCGGCGGTTCGGGTTCAGCAACGGGGTGTTGACCAGTTTCGAGGATGAGCGGCTGGACCGGGGCGAGGAACTGGGCACGGCCAGTCGGATCCTGACGGCCGAGATCGAGCGACCGCGCGTCGGGCCGATGCGCGACATCGTCGCCACCATCCAGCCGGAGCAGGACGAGCTGGTCCGGGCCGACCTGGCGGACTCGATCTGCGTGCAGGGGGCGCCGGGCACCGGGAAGACGGCGGTCGGCCTGCACCGGGCCGCGTACCTGCTCTACCTGCACCGGGAGCGGTTACGGCGGGCGGGCGTGCTGATCGTGGGGCCGAACCGGGCGTTCCTGTCGTACATCGCGGCGGTGCTGCCGGCCCTCGGCGAGGTCGAGGTCGAGCAGGCCACCGTGGAGGAGCTGATCTCGCGGGTGCCGGTCCGGGCGGTGGAGTCGCCGGCCGCTGCCGCGCTGAAGCACGACGCGCGGATGGCGACCGTGCTGCGCAGGGCGGTGCAGGCCCACATCGGTACGCCGACCGACTCGATCACCGTCTCCGACGGCTCGTTCCGATGGCGGATCGGGTTGGAGCCGCTGCACCGGATCGTCGAGGAGACCCGACGTGAGGGGCTGCCGTACGGCACCGGCCGGGAGCGGGTCAGGGCACGGGTGGTGAGTCTGCTGCAACGGCAGGCCGAGGCACGGCGGGCCGAGTCGCCCGGCGACGCGTGGCTGCGCCGGATGGGCCGGTGCCGGCCGGTGGTGGACTTCCTGGACGCGGTGTGGCCTGCGCTCACCCCGGAGGGGCTGGTGCACGGACTGCTCTCCGACCCGCCCCGGCTGGCCGCCGCAGCGGACGGGCTGCTCAGCGATGCCGAGCAGGAGCTGCTGGTCTGGGCGAAGCCGGCCCGTACGCCGAAGGCCACCCGTTGGACCGCCGCCGACGCCGTGCTCGTCGACGAGGCGGCCGGGCTGTTGGAGCGGCCCTCCGGGTTCGGGCACGTCGTGGTGGACGAGGCGCAGGACCTGTCCCCCATGCAGTGTCGGGCCATCGCCCGCCGCAGTGAGCACGGCTCGGTCACGCTGCTCGGTGACCTCGCGCAGGGCACCGCGCCGTGGGCGGCGACCGACTGGCGGGAGTCCCTGAGGCACCTGGGCAAGCCGGATGCCGTGGTGGTTCCGCTGACCGTCGGTTTCCGGGTGCCCGCCGCGGTCGTCGCGTTCGCCAACCTGCTGCTGCCGGCGCTCGCGGTGGACGTACCCCCGGCAGAGTCGCTGCGGCACGACGGCGGTCTGGATGTGCGTACCGTGGCCGATCTGACCGCGGCGACGGTGGCCGAGGTGCGCGCCGCGCTCGCACACGACGGCTCGGTCGGTGTGATCGCCACGGACGACGCGGTCGACGGGCTGCGCGCGGCGCTGGCCGCCGACGGCGTCACCACCGCGACCGCCGACGACGTCACGGCCGCCCAGCGGGTCACGGTGGTGCCCGCGACGCTGGTCAAGGGCCTGGAGTACGACCACGTGGTGGTGGTCGAGCCGGCCGCGATAGTCGCGGCCGAGCCGCGTGGGCTGCACCGGCTGTACGTGGTGCTCACCCGCGCGGTGTCCCGGTTGTCGGTGCTGCACACCGAACCGCTGCCCGCGCCGCTGCCCACCGCGCCACAGGCCACACCGCTGGCGCCGGTACCGCTGTAGGTCGCTGTCGCACCTGCCCGGGCGTCGGACACGCAGCCCGGCACTGTCGACCGGCCAGCGCCGGGCGTCTCTGTCGGTAACGGGGCAGTCGCACGGGACACACGGCCTCGACTTTGCGCCGTAAAGTACTTTGCATGGGGCCCGACGACGACCTTCCACCCTCCGACGCCGCCACCGCACTCCGACTGATCGACGACCAGCGCGCAGAGACCGTTCGCCGGCTACAGCCCGACGCCCGGCTGCTCTACTGGCCGTGGGGCGTGGCCTGGTTGGTCGGCTTCGGGCTGTTCTTCCTGCGTTTCTCGCCGGGTGGTCGGGTGCTGGTCGCCCTGCCCGACTGGCTGCCCCTGACCGCGCTCTTCGCCCTGCTGATCACCGCCGGGGCGATCCAGGCGGTGGCCAGCGCGCGGGCGTACGGGCAGGTGACCGGCGACTCGGCGGTGCGCGGCCGCTGGTACGGGTGCGCCTGGGCGCTGGGCCAGGTGAGCGTGTACGCGGCGCTCGGCCGGGTGTCCGAGCACCTGCCGCACGACCTGGCGGGTCTGCTCTGGTCGGCCGCGGCGGTCGGGTTGACCGGCGCGCTGCACATGGCCGGCGGCGCGATCTGGCTCGACCGGGATCTCTTCCGGCTGGGCGTCTGGATCAGCGTGATCAACGTGGTCGGCGCGATCGCTGGGCCCGGCTGGCACGCACTGGTCATCTCGGTGGCCGGTGGCGTCGGAATCCTGGTCGCCGGGACGATCGCCCGACTGCGCCAGCGAGGGCGTCCATGACAGAACTCGACCCGGTCATCCACGCCCAGGCACGGCTGCGGGTGGTCGCCGCGCTCTCCGCGCTCGGCGACGGCGACCGGATCGCCTTTCCACGACTTCAGGAACTGCTCGCGATGACCGCCGGCAACCTCTCGGTCCACCTTCGCAAGCTGGAGGACGCCGGGTACGTCGAGATCAGCAAAACCCACCGCGGACGCACCCCGGTCACGCTCATCCGGCTCAGTCGGCGGGGTCGGCTGGCGTTCGAGGAGTACACCGAAGCGATCCGCACCCTGCTCGATCCCTCTCAGCTCGACTCCACAGTGTCGAAGGAGCAGTCATGACCCTCGCCCGCGCCGACCAGGTCAGCCGCCGGTACGGCGACGTCCTCGCTCTCGACCGCGTCGACCTGGAGGTCCGGGCCGGCGAACTGGTCGGCCTGCTCGGCCCGAACGGCGCCGGCAAGAGCACCCTGATGAACCTGCTGGTGGGCCTGCGCAGGCCGACCTCAGGCCGGGTGGAGTTGAACGGCCGCGACCCGCGCGACCCGGAGGCTCGGCGGCAGATCGGCGTCACCCCGCAGGAGACCGGCCTCCCAGGCACGCTCCGGGTCGGCGAGGTCGTCGACTTCGTCTCCGCGCACTATCCCGACCCGGTGCCCCGGGGCGAGCTGCTCGACCGTTTCGGTCTGGGCGACCTCGCCCGGCGGCAGACCGGCGGGCTCTCCGGCGGCCAGCGTCGCCGGCTTGCCGTGGCGCTGGCCTTCGTCGGCCGGCCCCGGCTCGTCCTGCTCGACGAGCCGACCACAGGCCTCGACGTCACGGCCCGGCACACCCTGTGGGACGCGATCCGCGCGTTCCACGACGACGGCGGCACCGTCCTGTTGAGCAGCCACTACCTGGAGGAGGTGGAGGCGCTCGCCCGCCGCGTGGTGGTGATCGGGCACGGCCGGGTGCTCGCCGACGACACCGTGGACGCCGTACGCGGCATCGTCGGCGTACGACGGGTCAGCCTGGTCACCGACGAGCTGCCCGACCTGCCCGGAGTCGTCCGCAGCGAACGGGTCGACGGACGTCTGCACCTGCTCACCACCGACGCCGACGAGCTGGTCCGCGCGCTGGTCCGCTCCCAGGTCGCCTTCACCGACCTGGAGGTCCGGCCCACCTCGCTGGAGGAGGCGTTCCTCGCCCTCACCAGCGGGACCGACACACCGGCTCAGGCCCCACCCGCTGCCGCCGCCAGCGGCCAACCCACCGCCGTCTGAGGAGGCGCACCGTGCAGCTCGCCCTGGTCCACGCCCGCTACCAGCTCCTGGAGATCATCCGGATTCCGGTGGCCGTCTTCGGCAGCGCCTTCTTCCCCGCCGCCGCCATGATCTTCTTCGTGGTGCCGTTCACCGGCGACGATTCGGTCGGCGCCACCTTTGCCACCGCGTCGATGATCACCTTCTCGGTGATGAGCGCCAACATCTTCCAGTACGGCGTCGGCGTCGCCGAGGACCGCGACCAGCCGTGGAATCCGTACACCCGGACCCTGCCGGCCGGGCCCGCGCCCCGGTTCGCTGGCCGGGTGCTGGCCGGTCTCGCGTTGACGTACCTGTCGCTGATCCCGGTCGTGGTGATCGGCGCGACGCTGACCCCGGCCCGGGTCACCGCGACGGCGTTCCTGCTGACCGCCGTCATCGTGGCCGTCATCTCGGTGCCGTTCACGCTGATGGGCCTCGCCATCGGCTACTCGCTGCCCAGCAAGGCGGCGATCGTGGTGGCGCAGGTCGTCTTCCTGCCGCTCGCGTTCGGCGGCGGGCTGCTCTCCGCCCCGGGGGACGCGCCCGGGTTCATCGAGACGATCGCGCCGTTCCTGCCCACCCGGGGCGCTGCCGAACTGATGTGGTGGGCGGTCGGCGGCTACCGGGTCGAACCGCTGGCGCTGATCATGCTCGGTGTCTGGGTGGTGCTCCTCGCCTCGCTCGCCGCCTGGGCGTACCGGCGGGACGAAGGTCGCCGGTTCAGCTGACGATTCGTCCGTTTCCGCCCCGTGCCACAGCGGGACGGTGCCAGGATTCCCGCAGGGGGCCCGCCCGTGGCCGCCGGCCGAGAGGGGTCTTGACGTGAGCACCGTCCCGCCGGGCACGCCGTGCTGGGCCGACCTGGCCACCCCGGACCTGACCGACGCGCGGCGCTTCTATCCCGAACTGTTCGGCTGGACCGGACGGGTGACCCCGGAGCCCGAGGCGGGCGGCTACACCGTCTTCCTGCTGGACGGCCGCCCGGTGGCCGGTGTGGGTCCGCCCGCCATCGAGGACCAGGTGCCGATCTGGTCCACGTACATCGCCACCGACGACGCCGCACTGGTCGCCGGCCGGGTCGAACGGGCCGGCGGGCAGGTCGTCGTACCGCCGTTCGAGGTGTTCGACAGGGGCTGGATGGCCGTGTTCGCCGACCCGGCGGGCGCCACGTTCAGCGTTTGGCAGCCGCTGGCGATGCCCGGCGCCGAGGTGTTCGACGTGCCCGGCGCGATGAGCTGGAACGAGCTGGTCACCCCCGACCCGGAGGGCGCGAAGGTCTTCTACGAGCTGGTGTTCGGCTGGCAGCCGGACGAGCAGCCGGTGGGCGGCATGACGTACACCGGGTGGCGGCTCGGCGAGCGGATCGTCGCCGGGATGATGCCGCCGCTGGGCGACGGCTACCCGGCCGACCTGCCGGCGTACTGGACGGTGTACTTCGCGGTGACCGACGCGGACGCCGCCGCGGCCCGCGCCTCCGAACTGGGCGGGACCATCCTGGTGCCGCCCCGGGACATCCCGACCGGCCGGTTCGCCGCCCTCCGCGACCCCCAGGGCGCGCTCTTCTCCGTCATCGACCTGGGCTGACCCCTCGGCGAGCCCGCCACGCCCCGAGATCGCGCCGATCTTGCACTTTCGGTTGTCGACATGAGCGGTAATGCCCCTTGTGTCACGACAAAAAGTGCAAGATCGCGGGGGGAGGGCGGGTTAGGGGCGCGGGCGGACGGGGACCACCAGGGGGCCGTTGGTGCCGGGGACGACCCGGACGCTGGCCCGGTAGTGGGTGGCGAGGAGGTGTTCGGTCAGCACCTCGTGCGGCGTCCCGGTCGCCACCACCCGCCCGTCGGCGAGCATGACCAACCGGTCGGCGTACTCGCCGGCGAGAGAGAGGTCGTGCATGGTGGCGAGCACCGTCAGGCCGTGTGCGCGGCGTAACTGATCGACCAGCTCCAGGACGTCCTGCTGATGGCCGATGTCCAGCGCGCTGGTCGGCTCGTCGAGCAGCAGCAGTGTCGCGCCCTGGGCGAGCGCGCGGGCGAGGAAGACCCGCTGTCGCTCGCCCCCGGAGAGGGTGGCCAGCTCACGGCGGTGGAAACCGGTGAGGTCCAGGCGGTCCAGCACGTCGTGGACGGCGTCCACGTCGGCGGCCGACTCACGACCGAGCGGGGGGATGTACGGGGTGCGGCCGAGCAGCACGTAGTCCAGGACCGACATGCCGGGCGGTACGACCGGGGACTGCGTCACCGTCGCCGCCACCCGGGCGCGTTCGCGGCGACGCAGCGCGGCGCTCGGCGTACCGAACAGGGAGATGGCGTCCGGCGCGGGCAGCAGACCGCCGACGGCGCGCAACAGGGTCGATTTGCCGGCACCGTTCGGGCCGATGATGGTGACCCACTCGCCGACGGCGACGGTGAGGTCGACGCCGGTGAGGATCGGCGTGCCGTCGAGGCTGACGTGCAGCTCGCGGACCTCGACGGCCGGTGCCTCCGGAGTCACGTGAGCACCCGGCGGGCGGTCCGCAGCACGAGGACGAAGAACGGGCCGCCGAGCAGGGCGGTGACCACGCCGATGGGCACCTCGGCCGGGGCGACGGCGGTACGGGCGACCACGTCGGTCAGGGCCAGGAACGCGCCCCCGAACAGCAGCGACAGTGGCAGGATCACCCGGTAGCTCGATCCGGCGAGCAGCCGGACGGTGTGCGGCACGATGATGCCGACGAAGCCGATGAGACCGGTCGCCGAGACCGCTGCGGCGGTACCCAGCGACGCGGCGGCGATCAACAGGTAGCGGGAGCGCTGCGGGTGCAGCCCGAGGCTCCTCGCCTCGTCGTCGCCGACCGCGAGGACGTCCAGCTCACGGCGGTGCAGCAGGACGACCACGGTGGTCAGGGTGGCGTACGGCAGCACCAGCAGCACGTCGTGCCAGCCGGCCGTGGCGAGCCGGCCGAGCAGCCAGGAGTAGACCGGCTGGATGCTGTCCGAGTGCCGTTGCAGCAGGTAGGTCTGGCCGGCGGAGAGGAACGCGGAGACCGCCACCCCGGCCAGGATCAGCATCGCCGGTGACCGGACCCGTCCGCCGGCCGCCCCGAGCAGGTAGGTCATCGTCACGGCGAGCAGCGAGCCGACGAACGCGGCAAGCGGAATGGTCAACGGCAGCCCAGAGATCGAGCCCTGCCGACCGACGCCGCCGAGGGCGATCACCGCGGTGACCGCGAGGCCCGCGCCGGCGGCGACGCCGAGCAGGTACGGGTCGGCCAGCGGATTGCGGAAGACGCCCTGGTAGCAGCCACCGGCGAGAGCGAGCAGACCGCCGACGAGCAGACCCAGCACGACCCGGGGCAGCCGCAGTTCGGTGACGATGGCGATTTCCCGCTCGTTCAGTCCACTGTCGAGGTGCACCCCGGGGATCAGGTTGAGCAGTTCGGCGGCGACGCTGCCCGGTGGCAGACTGACCGGCCCGAGCGACACCCCGGCGACGAGCGCGACGAGCACCGCGAGGACGCCGGCGACCAGCCAGCGTTTACGCAGCCCGGCTGGCCGGGACGCCGCCGGAGGCAGCTCACCGGGCCGGCGCGCGGCGGGGGCCGGGCCACCCGGCCGGC